>NZ_JBFUBY010000077.1:0-15438 GCF_056405515.1 Polaromonas sp. P1_G2 | reverse complement strand
GTGCTCAGCAGGCCCTTGTCGTTCCACACCAGTTGCTCGGTCGTGAGCCAGCCCATGCCCTGCACAAAGCCGCCTTCGATCTGGCCTATGTCGATCGCCGGGTTGATGCTGGTGCCGACGTCGTGCAGGATGTCGACCTTGAGCACGCGGCTTTCGCCGGTCAGCGTGTCGATGGCAACCTCGGTGCAGGCCGCGCCGTAGGCGAAGTAATAAAACGGCCGGCCGGTCAGCGTGGCCTTGTCGTAGTGGATTTTGGGTGTCCGGTAAAAGCCGTCGCTCCACAGCTGGATGCGGTTGGCATAGGCCAGCTTCACGACTTCGGTGAAAAGCCGCGCGCCTGCCGGCGTGATGACCTCGCCGCCTTCGAACTGCACGGCGCCCGCGCCGCAGCGGTCCAGGCCGGCGACGAACTGCGCGAGGTTGTCGCGTACGTTGCGGGCCGCGTACTGCGCGGCGCGCGCGTTAAGGTCGGTGCCGGCCGAGGCCGCGGTGGCCGAGGCGTTGGGAATCTTGCTGGTGTCGCTGGCCGTGGCCAGAACCTGGGCCAGCGGCACGCCGAGTTCGTCGGCCACAATCTGCGCGACCTTGGTGTTCAGGCCCTGGCCCATTTCGGTGCCGCCGTGGTTCACCTGCACGCTGCCGTCGGTGTAGACATGCACCAGCGCGCCGGCCTGGTTGAACAGCGTGGCGGTAAACGAAATGCCGAACTTGACGGGCGTGATGGCGATGCCGCGCTGGATGACGGGGCTGGCTTTGTTCCAGGTGGCGATGGCTTTACGCCGCTGCCTGTATTGCGAGGACTGCTCGAGCTTTGCCAGCAGCGGTTCGAGGATGTTGTCCTCGACCTTCATCTGGTAGTGCGTGACGTCGCGCTCGCCGATGCCGTAGAGGTTGCGCCTGCGCACGTCGAGCGGGTCCAGGCCCAGGGTGCGCGCGATGTCGCCCATGATGGCCTCGATGACGATCATGCCCTGCGGCCCGCCGAAACCGCGGAAAGCGGTGTTGCTCTGCGTGTGGGTCTTGCAGCGATAGGAGGCGATCTCCACGTCTTCGAGGAAGTAGGCGTTGTCGGCGTGGAAAACCGCGCGGTCGGCCACAGGGCCCGAGAGGTCGGCGCTGAAGCCGCAGTTGACCGCCATCATGAGCTTGAGGCCGGTGAGGCGGCCGGTGGCGTCAAAACCCGCGTCGTATTCGTAGGTAAAGGGGTGACGCTTGCCGGTCACCATGAAGTCGTCGTCGCGGTCCAGCCGCAGCTTGACGGGGCAGTGCAGCTTGTGGGCGGCGATGGCGGCCCAGACGGCCATCTGGCCTGACTGGGTTTCCTTGCCGCCGAAGCCGCCGCCCATGCGCCGGCATTCGACGCGCACCGCGTGGTTGGCGATGCCCAGCGCGTGCGATACCCAGTGCTGGATTTCGCCGGGGTGCTGGGTGCTGGAATACACCAGCCATTGCTGCTGCTCCTGCGGCACGACGTAGGCGACCTGGCCTTCAAGGTAGAAGTGTTCCTGGCCGCCAACTTCGAGCGTGCCTTGCAACCTGTGCGCCGCCTTTTTGAGGGCGGCGGCCGCGTCGCCGCGTTTGACGAAGACCGGCGGCAGCACATAACTTTCGGCCTTGAGCGCGTCCTGCACCTTGAGCAGGGCGGGCAGGGGATCGATGGTGCAGACCACCTTGCGCGCGGCGCGGCGCGCCTGCATGACGGTGTCCGCCACCACCACGCCTATGACCTGGCCTATGTGCTGCACCGTGTCTTGCGCAAACACCGGTTCGTCATGTGAAAAATTGCCTAGCACCGGGTCGCCCGGAATGTCTCGCGCGAGGATTATGTCGCGCACGCCCGGCATGGCCATCGCCGCGGTGGTGTCGACGCCCAGCAGCTTTCCATGCGCTACCGTGGACAGAATAGGCGCCGCATGCAGCGTGCCGCGCAGTTCGGGAATGTCGTCGACATAGGTGGCCGCGCCGGCCACCTGCGCGCGCGCGCTTTCATGCGGCGTGGAACGGCCGGCCGCGCGCGTGGCGGCGGGCTGGCGGGCCAGCGAACGTTTTTCGGCCGGGTCGGCGGGCGGCATGCTGTCGGCGCGGGCATTGGCCGTGCGCAGTTCCGGGTCGGCCACGGCGTCGCGGCTGACGGGAATGTCCTTGGCGTTCATGCCGCCTCCTCCAGCCGGAAGGTCGCCAGGTTGATCTGCTGCAGGCCCTGGCTTTCAAGCCAGTAGCGCTGCAGCAGGTTGCCCAGCACCTCGCTGCGGTAGGCTGCCGAGGCGCGCATGTCGGAGATCGGCGAGAACTCGGCGCGCAAGGTGGCCATGGCCTGGCGGACGGTGGCATGGGTCCAGGGCTGGCCCGCCAGCGCCGCTTCGGTCTGGATGGCGCGCACCGGCGTGGCGGCGACGCCACCCGCGCCTATCGAGGCGGTGATGACCTTGCCGTCTTCAATTTGCAGATTGACGGCCAGGCAGACGGCGGAGATGTCGTCGTCATAGCGCTTGGAGATTTTGTAGACCTTCATCGCGTCCCCGGGCTGAGGCCTGGGCACCTTGATCCACGCCAGCACCTCATCCGCCGCCATCACATTCTTGCGATACCCGGTATAGAGCTTCTCCAGCGGCATCTCCCTATGCCCGCGCACACTCATGAGCACCACGTTCGACCCCAGCGCGATCAAGAGCGGCATGGAATCGCCGATCGGCGAACCATTCGCGACATTGCCGCCCAGCGTGCCCGAGTTGCGCACCGGCAAGCCGGCAAAACGGGCCGCGAAGTTGTGCAATTGCGGCCGGTCTTTCACCAGCGCGGCATAGGCGTCGGTCAGCGTCACGGCCGCGCCTATCGCGATGTGATGCGGGTAGTGCTCGATACGCCGAAGTTCCTCGACCTGGGTGACGTCCAGCACCTGGCCGAACTCCTTGTGCATCTTGGTGACCCAGAGCCCCACGTCGGTGCAGCCGGCCACCAGCTGGGCTTCGGGCTGGTCGGCACGGGCCTGCAGCAGGCCGGCCAGCGTGCGCGGGGCCAGGTATTCGGCCTCGGTCACGCCCGGCTCGGAACGGACCGACCGGAGCTGGCGCAGCAGGGCGCTTTCATCGACCTTCACGGGCGGCAGCGCGGCCATGGCCTGCGCGGCATCCAGGATGGGCCGGTAGCCGGTGCAGCGGCAGAGGTTGCCCGAGAGTTCTTCCTGCGCGAGTTCCCGGGTGATGGGCTGGCCCTGGCACACATGGTTCTGGTACATGCCGAACAGGCTCATGACAAAGCCGGGGGTGCAGAAGCCGCATTGGGAGCCATGTTCATTCACCATGGCTTGCTGGGCGGGATGCAGGACCCCGTCCTGAGCCAGGTCCTCTACGGTCCACAACGCCATACCGTCAATGGAGTGCGCCAGCCGTATGCAACTGTTGATGGCGCGGTACTTGACCTGCCCGCCCTCGGCCTCGCCCAGCACCACGGTGCAGGCGCCGCAGTCACCCTCGCCACAGCCTTCCTTGGTGCCGGTGCAGGCCAGGTCCTCGCGCAGCAGCTCCAGCAGGGTGCGGCTGGGTGGTACATTGCTGACGGAAACAACCTCGCCCCGCCGGATGAAGCGGATAGGTCTGGAAAAAAGTGGGACAGCCATGCTTCAGGTTAAACACTCGCGCCGTGCCCGGCATATCAAAGCCCATATCAAGCGCATGGGTGAATGGGTATGAAAGACCAGGCGCTTTTCGACAAGATAGACCTCCATCTCATCAGGGTCTTGAACACCGTGCTTACTGAACGCAGCGTATCACGCGCCGCCATCCGCCTGGGTATGTACCAGCCCGCCGTCAGCGCGGCGCTCAAGCGCCTGCGCGCGCTGGCCGGCGACCCCATCCTGGTGCGCTCAGGCGCGGGCATGGTGCCCACCGACGCCGGGCTGCGCATGATTGAGCCCTCGGCCAGCATATTGCGCGCGGCCGGCATGCTGTTCAGCGACGCCCGGGGCTTTGACCCGGCCACGGCCGACACCACCTTTCGCCTGGCGGCCAGCGACTACCTCGATCCCCTGTTCCTGCCGCAGCTGGTCGCGCAGGTCAAGGCGCAGGCGCCGCGCTGCCGCATCGAGATCCAGCCGCTGTCGGCCGACTCCGACTACCGCGCGCAGCTGGCCCAGGGCCAGGCTGATATCGTGATCGGCAACTGGGCCGCGCCGCCCGACGACCTGCACATGGCGCGCCTGTTCGGCGACGAGGTGGTCTGCCTGGTGGCCAAGGACCACCCGGCGGTGCGCCGCGGCTGGGACAGCGCGAGCTGGCTGGAGGCCGAGCACATCGCGCCCTCGGCGTTGCACCCGGGCGCCAAGGGCGTGATCGACGAACACCTGGACACGCTGGGCCTGTCGCGCAACATCACGGTGCGCTGCCCGCATTTCGGCCTGATGCCGTCCATGGTGGCATCAAGCTTGCTGGTGATGACCACCGGCCGCCAGTATTGCGAACGTTTTGCCGGCATCCTGCCGGTCACAATACTGCCCAGCCCGGTCGCCTTCCCCCGCATGATGTATTACCAGCTCTGGCATGAACGCACGCACGCCTCCAACGCCGCGAAATGGCTGCGCGACCGGGTCAAGTCGGTGGCGTCCATGCTGCGCAAGGAATAGCTGTCACCAGCCGGGCCGGCGATGCGAGCCATAAGACAATAGAAGACCAGAAGATAAAAGACGAAAAACGGGACACCACGAGACAATGACCGCAACACCGCCCCAGACCGACAGCCCTGCCGGGCCGCCCCCGCGCCTGCGGCTTGAGGGCATCAGCAAAAGTTATCCCGGCGTGGTGGCCAACAGCCATGTCTCGCTGGCCGTGCGGCCCGGCGAAATCCACGCCGTGCTCGGCGASAACGGKGCGGGCAAGTCCACCCTGATGAAAGTCATCTACGGCGCCGTCAGGCCCGACGCCGGCACCGTGGAAATGGACGGCCAGCCCGTGACGGTGCGCAACCCGCACGAGGCGCGCGCGCTGGGCATCAGCATGGTGTTCCAGCATTTCAGCCTGTTCGACACGCTCACGGTGGCCGAAAACGTCTGGCTGGGGCTGGATAAACATTTGAGCCTGGCGGAGGTCTCCAAACGCATCAGCGAGACCACACAAGCCTACGGCCTGCAGCTGGACCCGACGCGGCCGGTGCACACACTCAGCGTGGGCGAACGCCAGCGCGTGGAGATCGTGCGCGCGCTGCTCACGCATCCCCGGCTGCTGATCCTGGACGAACCGACCTCGGTGCTGACGCCGCAGGCGGTCGAAAACCTGTTTGTCACCCTGCGCCAGCTGGCCGCGCAGGGCTGCAGCATTTTGTACATCAGCCACAAGCTGCATGAAATCCGCGCGCTGTGCACCGCCTGCACGGTGCTGCGCGGCGGCAAGGTCTCGGGCGAATGCGACCCGCGCCAGGAATCCAACGCCTCGCTGAGCCGCCTCATGATAGGCGCCGAGCCGCCCGCGCTGGAGCACCGCGAATTGCACGCCGGCGCCGTGGTGCTGGACGTCAGGCAGCTCGATTTGCCCAAGGAAGAACAGTTCGGCGTGGACCTGCACCAGGTGGCCCTGCAGGTGCGCGCCGGCGAGGTGGTCGGCATTGCCGGCGTCTCGGGCAACGGCCAGAAGGAGTTGCTCTACGCGCTGTCGGGTGAAGACACCCGCGCCGCCGGCGATGCGATCATGGTCAAGGGCCAGCCCGTGGGCAAGCTGGGGCCGGGCAGGCGGCGCGCGCTGGGCCTGCATTGTGTGCCTGAGGAACGCCTGGGCCGTGGTGCCGTGCCCTCGCTCTCGCTGGCCCGCAACCTGCTGCTGACGCGCAAGGAGTCCGTCGCCGGCAACGGCTGGCTGAACGGCACGGCGCTGCAGGCGCAGGCCGAGCGCATCATCGCCGCCTACAAGGTCAAGTCGGGCGGGCCGCAGGCGGTGGCCAAGTCGCTCTCGGGCGGCAACCTGCAGAAATTCATCATGGGCCGCGAGATCGACGCGAAACCTGCCTTGCTCATCGTCTCGCAGCCGACCTGGGGCGTGGACGTGGGCGCGGCCACGCAGATACGCGGCGAACTGCTCAAGCTGCGCGACGCCGGCTGCGCCGTGCTGGTGGTCAGCGAAGAGCTGGAAGAACTGTTTGACATCTGCGACCGGCTGTATGTGATGGCCAAGGGCCAGCTCTCGCCCTCGCTGCCGCGCGCCGAGGCCACGGTGGAGCGGGTGGGCCAGTGGATGAGCGGCCTGTGGACGCAGACGGAGGCCTCGCATGCCGCAGCTTGAAGTCCGCCCGCAGCCGTCTTCCTTCTGGAGCTACGCCTCGCCCCTGCTGGCCTTGCTGATCACGGTGCTGATAGGCGTGGCGCTGTTCGTGGCGCTGGGCAAGGACCCGGCCAAGGGCCTGCAGGTGTTTTTCTGGGAACCCATCAAGTCGCCGTATGCCATCGGCGAGCTGCTGGTCAAGGCCACGCCGCTGCTCATCATCGCGCTGGGGCTGGCCGTGTGCTTTCGCTCCAACGTCTGGAACATCGGCGCCGAAGGCCAGTTCGTGATGGGTGCGGTCGCGGCCGGCGGCATCGCGCTGCTGGCGGAAAAAACCACCGGCCCGTGGATCATCCCCGCCGTCCTGCTGGCCGGCATCCTGGGCGGCATGGCCTGGGCCGGCATCACCGCCTTGCTGCGCGACCGCTTCAACGCCAATGAAATCCTGGTCAGCCTGATGCTGGTCTATGTGGCCGACATGGTGCTCAACTTCCTGGTCTTCGGCCCCTGGAAAGACCCCAACGGCTACAACTTCCCGCAGACCAAGACCTTTGAGGCCGTGACGCAGATCCCGCGCCTGATGCAGGGCTCGCGCGTGAACATCGGCATCATCCTGGCGCTGCTGGGCGTGGCGGGGCTGTGGCTGTTTTTGTTTCGCACCTACGCGGGCTTTCGGCATGAAGTCAGCGGCCTGGCGCCCGCGGCGGCGCGCTACGCCGGCTTCTCGTCGCGCCGCGCGCTGTGGCTGGCACTGCTCACGTCCGGCGGCGCCGCGGGCCTGGCCGGCGCGCTGGAAGTGGCCGGCCCCATAGGCCAGCTCACGCCTTATGTGCCGGCGGGCTATGGTTTTGCGGCCATCATCGTGGCCTTTGTCGGGCGGCTGCACCCGGTGGGCGTGGTGTTCTCGGCTCTGCTGATGAGCATGTTCTACATCGGCGGCGAGCTCGCGCAGTCGCGCTTRGGCCTGCCCAAGTCCATCACCGGCGTGTTCCAGGGCCTGTTGCTGTTCAGCCTGCTGGCCTGCGACACCCTGATCGCCTACCGCCTGAAGCTGGCCAAACCCATCACCATGCCGGTGGCCACGCCGCCGTCTGCCGAAGTCCTGAAAGGAGGCGCGTGATGGATTCGACCGCGCTGCTGATCGCCGCGACGCTGAGCGCCGGCACCGTGCTGGCCATCGCGGCCCTGGGCCTGCTGATCAATGAAAAAGCCGGCATCGTCAACCTGGGCGCCGAAGGCATGATGCTGTGCGCCGCGATTGCCGGCTTTGCCACGGTGGTGCACACCGGCAACAGCTGGCTGGGCTTCGCGGCCGGCATGGCGGCCGGGGCCTTCCTTGCGGCGATCTTCGGCGTGCTGGTGATCTGGCTCAACACCAACCAGTACGCGACCGGCCTGGCGCTGAGCCTGTTCGGCGGCGGTTTTTCGGCCTTTGCCGGCATCAAGTACGTGCAGGAAAAACTGCCCGAGCAGGCGCACTACCCGATTCCTTTCCTGGCCGACGTCCCGTTGCTGGGCCCGGCGCTGTTCCGCCAGCACCCCATGGTCTATATCGCGATGGCGCTGACGGCCGGGCTGGTCTGGTTTTTGTACCGCACGCGCGCCGGCCTGGTGCTGCGCTCGGTCGGTGAAAGCCCTGAATCGGCGCATGCGCTGGGCTACTCGGTGCGGCGCATACGCCTGGCGGCCGTGGTGGCCGGCGGCGCGCTGTGCGGCCTGGCCGGCGCCTATGTGTCGGTGGCCTACACGCCGCTGTGGGTCGAGGGCATGATCGCCGGCAAGGGCTGGATCGCGCTGGCGCTCACCACCTTCGCCACCTGGCGCCCGGCACGGGTGTTGCTTGGTGCCTACCTGTTCGGCGGCGTGACCATGCTGCAGTTCCACCTGCAAAGCCTGGGCGTGAACGTGCCCACGCAGTTTTTGAGCATGCTGCCCTACCTGGCGACCATCGTGGTGCTGGTGCTGATTTCGCGCAACCCGCTGTGGATTCGCGTCAACATGCCCAGCTCCATCGGCAAGCCGTTTTACCCCGGCGCATGAGAGCCTGTTCCGGGTTTCCGCCGCATAATTGCTTTTTTTTCGACGCGCCTTTTTAGCTTTTGACTTTCTTCACCTTCCTTCCACGAAAGCGAGATGACATGACTGACCTGCAAAAACGTTCCCTGCTCAAGCTGGCGGCCCTGTCCGCGGTGGCTGCGGCGGCCCTGGCGGGCTGCGGCAAAAAGGAAGAGGCCGCCCCGGCAGCTTCCGCCACCGCACCAGCCGCTTCGGCGCCCGGCGCCAAGGCCGAGCCCCTGAAGATCGCTTTCGCCTATGTCGGCCCGGTGGGTGACGGCGGCTGGACCTATGCGCACGACAACGGCCGCAAGGCGGTGCAGCAGGCTTACGGCGACAAGGTCGTCACGAGTTTTGTCGAAAAAGTGCCCGAGTCGGCCGACGCCGAACGCGTGATCCGCGACATGGCGGCCCAGGGCAACAAGCTGATCTTCGGCACCACCTTCGGCTACATGGAACCCATGCTCAAGGTCGCCGGCGACACCAAGGACGTGAAGTTCGAGCACGCCACCGGCTACAAGCAGGCCGACAACATGCGCACCTATGACAGCCGCACCTACGAAGGCGCCTACATGGCCGGCGTGATCGCCGGCAAGATGAGCAAGACCGGCACACTGGGCGTGGTCGGCTCGGTGCCGATTCCAGAGGTGGTGCGCAACATCAACAGCTTCACACTGGGCGCGCAGTCGGTCAATCCCAAAGTCAAGACCAAGGTGGTGTGGGTCAACGAATGGTTTAACCCGCCCAAGGAAACCGAAGCCGCCACCGCCCTGATCAATGGCGGCGCCGACGTGCTGTTCCAGAACACCGACTCCTCCGCCGTGCTGCAGACCGCCGAAAAAATGGGCAAGCGCGCCTTCGGCTGGGACTCCGACATGACCGCCTATGGCCCCAAGGCCCACCTGGCCTCGGCCGTGATCAACTGGGGCCCGTACTACGTCAAGGCCGTGGGTGAGGCGCTGGAAGGCAAATGGAAAGGCAACACCGCCGCCTGGTGGGGCGTCAAGGAAGGCGCGATCGACATCGTGTCGATTGCCGCCGACGTGCCCGATGACACCAAGAAGCGCATCGACGAGGTCAAGGCCGGCCTGAAGGACGGCAGCTTCTCGATCTGGAAGGGCCCGATCACCGACAACACCGGCAAGGAACTGCTGGCGAAAGACGTGGTGRCCGACGACAAATTCCTGGGCGGCCTGAAGACCTATGTCAAGGGTGTTGAGGGCAAAGTACCCGGCAACTGATGCTTCGCCCCTGCGGGGGCAGGCAGAATGTGAGATGCCTCAGCTGCCTTCGGGCAGCTTTTTTGTTTAGGGAGCCGACATGACTTTTTCCGTCAAAACCGTAGCCGCCGACCGCCTGCCCGAACTGCTCAGGCGCATGCCCAAGGCCGAACTGCACATGCACATCGAGGGCTCGCTGGAGCCCGAGCTGATCTTCGCGCTGGCCAGCCGCAACGCCGTGGAGATTCCCTACCGCAGCGTCGAAGAGTTGCGCAGCGCCTATGCCTTCACCAACCTGCAGAGCTTTCTCGACATTTACTACGCCGGCGCCAGCGTGCTGATCACCGAGCAGGACTTTTACGACATGGCGCAGGCCTACCTGCGCAGGGCCGCCGCCGACAACGTGGTGCACACCGAGATGTTTTTCGACCCGCAGACGCACACGGCGCGCGGCGTGAGCATGGAAACCGTCATCACCGGCCTGCACCGCGCCTGCGTGGATGCGCAGGCCGAGCTGGGCGTCAGCGCTTCGCTGATCCTGTGTTTCCTGCGCCATCTCAGCGAGGAGGACGCATTTGAAACGCTGGAGCAGGCTTTGCCCTTCCGCGATAAATTCATCGGCATAGGCCTGGATTCGGGCGAGGTCGGCAATCCGCCCGAAAAGTTCGCGCGCGTGTTCGCGCGCTGCCGTGAGCTGGGCTTTCACCTCGTGGCCCATGCGGGCGAAGAAGGTCCGCCCGAATACGTCTGGACGGCGCTGGACGTGCTGAAGGTCGAGCGCGTGGACCACGGCGTGCGTTCCAGCCGCGACCCGCTGCTGATGCAGCGCCTGGCCCGGGACCGCATCGCGCTGACGGTGTGCCCGCTGTCCAACCTCAAGCTCTGCGTGTTCCCTGACCTGGCCAGCCACAACCTGCGCGAGCTGCTGGACGCCGGCCTGGCGGCCACCGTCAACTCGGACGACCCGGCCTACTTTGGCGGCTACATGAACGAGAACTTCACGCAGACCTTCGCGGCCACCGGCATGGATGCCCGCCATGCCTACATGCTGGCGCGCAACAGCTTCGAGGCCAGCTTTATCGAGGCCCCGGCCAAGGCGCGTTATGTGGACCGCCTCAACGAAAGCTTCGAGCGCTTTCGCTGAACGCGCGGGGTTATTTCCGTCGGCGCCTGCCTGGGCAGCGACCCAAACGTATGATCCGGGTAGAACCCTGAAGCAAGCAAGGACCCCCGGGCATGGCCTCCACATCGCAGCCGCATCAAGAGTCTTCCCCCGCGCCGCACGGCGCCTGGCCCATCGCCCTCGCCGGGCTGGTGGCGCTGGCCGTCGCCATGGGCATAGGGCGCTTTGCCTTCACGCCGCTGCTACCCATGATGCTCAGCGACGGCGTGGTTGACCTGCCCACGGCCAGCTGGCTGGCCAGCGCCAACTACTTCGGCTACATGCTGGGCGCCATCCTCTGTACGCTGCAGCCCTGGTTATGGGCGCGCTTCAAGGGGCTGCCTTCGCTGGCCTACTCCTCGCTGGTCCGCGCCGGGCTGGTCGCGACCGGCGTGCTCACGCTGAGCATGTGCTGGCACTTCCCCGCCGCGTGGCCGCTGCTGCGTTTCGCGGCAGGCGTGACCAGCGCGGTGGTGTTTGTATTTACTTCGGGCTGGTGCCTGTCGCAGCTGGCCAAACGCGGCGTTCCCGCGATGGGCGGCATCATTTATGTCGGCCCGGGCGCCGGCATTGTGCTCAGCGGCCTGTTCGCCACCGGCATGGTGGCCTGGCACTGGACGGCCGCCACGGGCTGGATGCTGTTCGGCGCGCTGTCGTTTGTGCTGGCGGCCCTGGTGTGGCACATCCTGCGCGGCGGCGACGAGCGCCTCGTCGCGCTGGCGCCGCGCGCGGCTGCTTTGCCCGGTGCGGCGCCCCAGCACCACGGCCATGCCGAAATGACGCTGCTGACGCTGGCCTACGGCCTGGCCGGTTTCGGCTACATCATCACCGCCACYTWTCTGCCGGTGATCGCGCGCGCGGCCCTGCCGGGCTCGGCCTGGCTGGACATGTTCTGGCCCATCTTCGGCCTGGGCGTGATGCTGGGTGCGCTGCTGGCCACCCGGCTGCCGCCGGGCAAGGATTTCCGCCTGCTGCTGGCGGGCTGCTATTTCTTGCAGGCCCTGGGCATCGCGGCCAGCCTCTGGAGCCCCAGCCTCGCGGGCTTTGCCATCGGCAGCCTGATGCTGGGCATGCCGTTTACCGCCATCACCTTTTTTGCGATGCAGGAAGTGCGCCGCCTCAAGCCCGCCACGGCCGCGAGTTTCATGGGCCTGCTGACCGCCACCTACGGCGTGGGGCAAATCCTCGGCCCACCGCTGGTCGCGGTGTTGCTCAAGCGCACGCCAAACGCGGGCGCGGGTTTCACGCTGTCGCTGGAGATCGCCGCCGCTTCGCTGCTGGTGGGCGCGGTGATGTACCTGTGGATGGCCAGGGCCTATCCGGTGCTGCCGGCGCTGCCGGCCGGCCATGCCGCGGTCGGCAAATAAGCAAGGCGTGTTCTTTTCAGCCCGGGCCGGGCTGCTGCACCAGCGCCATGGCGAACTTGCCGCCGCCCACCGACCAGTCCGAGTAGTCGTTCTCGTGCATGAAGATAAAAACGTCGTCGGGCGCGACACCGGCATTGGCTTTTAAATTGCGCGCAATGGCCGCATAGAGCGCGCGTTTCATCGCATCGCTGCGGCCGCGCCGCAGGGTGATCTCGACGACCACCGGCCGCTCCGAGCGCGCCATGCCGTTGAAGGTCCGGTTGAAGAAAAACTGCCGCGCATCGTAGTCGTTCACCAGGTTGAAGAGCTCGTCTTCCGGCATGCCGATGCTCTCGACCAGGGCCTCGTGGATGCCGTCGACGATGCCCTGCCGGTGTTCGGTACTGGTGCTTTGGTGGACGCTGGTGCGGATAAAAGACATGTGATTTTTCCTCAATTAAAGTAAACAACTGGTGCGAATTCTGCCAATCAGGTGTGGCCCGGCCAAACGATTTGTCGGCACGCTGTATGTGCCATAAACTCACAATAATGACGCGCCGCCTCCCACCCCTGAACGCCTTGCGCGCCTTTGAAGCCGCGGCCCGGCTGGGCCGCATGACGGCGGCCGCCGAAGAACTCTCTGTCACCCCTGGCGCCATCAGCCGGCAGGTGCGGCAACTCGAGCAGGCGCTGGGCGTGCCGCTGTTCGAAGGCGCCAAAAACAAGCCGCAGCTGACGGCCGCCGGCGCCTCGCTGCGGCCGGCGCTTTCAGCCGCGCTGGACCAGATGGAAGCCGCCGTGCGAGAAGTGCGCAGCAGCGAGGCCGGAACGCTGGACGTGTCCTGCTTCAGCACTTTCACCGTCAAGTGGCTGATTCCACGCCTTTACGGTTTCAACGCGCTGCACCCGGATATCGAGATCAGGCTGAGCGCTGCGGAGCGTGCCGGCGTTGATCGCGACCGCTACGACCTGGTGATCACGGCGCAAGACCACATGAGCGATGAGTCCGCCGCACTGCTCCCCCTCTTTGCCGAACGGCTGGGGCCGGTTCTTGCGCCCGCGCTCGCCGCCGGCATGGACCTGCGTTCACCGCAAGGCCTGGCCAGCCAGCCGCTGCTGCATACCAAAACCCGTCCCAATGCCTGGCAGATGTGGTGCGAGTCGACGGGCCGCGCCCTGCCTGCGCGGGCTGGCCCGGCGTTCGAGCATTACTACTTCACGCTGGAGGCGGCCGTTGGGGGGCTGGGTATCTGCATCGCGCCCTGGCACCTGGTCATAGACGATATCCGGGCCGGCCGCCTGGTGGCGCCGCTCGGCTTTCAGGAAAGCGGTTACCAGTACGTCGCGAAGCGCCGACTGGACAGCCCCGATCGGAAGCTGGACAAGTTTTGCGCCTGGCTGGCAGCCCAGGCGCGTGACACGCCCTTGCCCTGGGGCGGCCGAATAGCCTGAAAGACCTGAAAAAGGGCCCGCTAATCACGGCTGAGCACGATCCAGCCTCCAATGCCGATCATCATTGCACCAATAAGCCCCTCCTGTGTCCGAACAAACCACGGGTTGTGAATGACCCAGTTGCGAATGCGTGAGGCTGCGTAGCCGAAGAATGCATAAGTGACGAGGCCTGAAACTTTTTGGTAAAGCGCAAGCACCCCTATTTGGAGCCAGAGCGGTCCGAGTGACGGATCAGAAAACTGGGGCAGAAAGACCACCATGAACAACAGGACCTTGGGATTTAACAGATTGGTGACGAACCCCTGCAGGAAAATCTCCCGGTCACTGGCATTCGGAGGGTGTGCGTCTAGAGGCCGGCTCCGGCGGCTACGAAACAGCGCGCGGACCCCAAAATAGACAAGATACAGCGCGCCCGCAGTCTTGACGATCAAGAACAGCAGTGGAGATTGTGAAAACAGAGCCGCGAGTCCCAAGACAACCAGGGGTATCTGCACGAGTCCTGCGCAACTGGTTCCGAGAGCGCTTATCCACGCCGAACGGAAACCCTGGGTCATTCCCCGACTGAGCGTCAGCGCCATGTCCGGACCTGGCGTGAATTTCAATGCCATGTCGGCAATCRCGAACAGAAGGAAAGTCTCAAGTGTGGGCATTGCTCTTCGCTTGTGCGCAGGGCATGTCACAGGATGTGAAACATCCTGTGATCGATGCGGCCCGGGCCGTATTCGCCGTAGCCGACGGTGACGATTGAGCAAAGCCATGCGTAGCGTTCGTCGGACGTCTCAAACCTGGGCGTTGGGCGCACGTAACTCTCGTCGAAGGACAAGCGTTCGCCTTTGGCCAGGCGCTGGCGGCTATTCGGCGGGAATTTGAGAATCCCGTGTGACTCGTAGTGAATGAGGACACCGTCGTCGGTGCGCAAGGTTGCGCGAACGTCCATACGGCTGGTTCCGTCGGCCCCGACGGAAACCCAGTCGCCGCCGCCCGGAAGCATTTCACCCCGTAAGCGCGGACCTTGGAAGCGGCCGCCTTTGACCACGAAGGTCAAACGGGTGCCGAGAGGGGTCGCGATCGCTTGGCCGAGCTCCAGATCGATGCTGAGGTCGCACAGATGCTCCACCGGCAAGGTATTGATCAACGCCCGGTCGAACAACGGTAGTGTCGCGTCACCGGCAGCAGGAGCTTTCGCGTTTGTCATGTTCCTGTCCATCATTTCGCTTCATGCGCCGCTTTGACTTGCACAAAATCAAAGAAGGTATCTTTTCGGGTGACCAGTCCGTCGCCATTCACTTCCACGACGTCCAGCGCGTGAAACTTCCTGCGCTCCTTGCCAGGCGGCTGGAAAGTCAGGTCCCAATCGAGGGTCCAATGCCCTTCTCCCAGAAGGAGGCGATGCGTCTCCACCCCAAAGTTGGGATATCGCTCGAACACCTCGGCGAACTCCTTCAGCAGCGCGGTCTTGCCTTTCACCTCAGTGCCGCGGCCATGCGCCTGAAAGCTCGTTTCATCCGCGTGCAGCGCGACAATCGCCTCCGGACTATGAGAAAGCCAAGCTGCGGCGTAGCGGTCGGCGATGGCGGCGAGATCCAGTTTCGTAAGTTCAGACATGAGGAAACCTTTCGATGTCATGCAGTGTTGTTGGCGAAAGTGCCATTGATTCCGCAGTTCGCAAGGAAGCGGCTTTAAACCTTCTCCGGAATAGGCGATACTGTACCTATGATTTTCATAGTTACAAGGGGTATGATCGTAAAAATGACTAAACCGCCCGCTTCACCATCAATAAAACAGGGAACACTTTGCCCTATTGCCCGAGCTCAGGACGTCGTCGGCGACCGCTGGACCACGCTTGTCCTTCGAGAACTGTTCCTGGGGACTCGTCGTTTCGAAGAGATTCAGGCACATACCCAAGCTACTCCTCAGATGCTTACGACGAGATTGAAGAAGCTAGAAGCAGACGGCATGAT
>NZ_JBFUBY010000076.1:0-16217 GCF_056405515.1 Polaromonas sp. P1_G2 | reverse complement strand
GGGCTGATCCAGGCTAGGCCCAAACGGGTCCGGCAGCCGCCGCAAGGCCGGCGTCCTGGCCAGCCACGGCGCTTGATTTTGGGGAAGGAAGCCCCAAATTCACTGCATGAACGCCACCCATTCCCATCCCCACAAGACCGACCTCACGGTCACCCACGTGCTGGCCGAGTTGCTCGAGCGCCTGGAGCACAGCGCGGTGCCTGTAGGCGCCGAGCAATACCGCTCCGTCGTGCTGCACCTGGTCAGCGAACTGGGCGACGTGGAGCCGGGTACGGCGCTGGGCGCGCTGCTGGACACCCATCCGGCCGCCGCCGAGCTGTATGAAAACGTGAACTACCAGTACGCAGGCCTGTGCCGGTCCGCGCTGGATGCCTCGCTCGCCGCCGAGCAGCAGGCCAAAGCGGCCATCGACAAGGCCATGAACCGTCCAAACCCCCAACCGAAGGAAGATCCACACCATGGCAAGAGCTGACGCCAAAACCGCTGTCCTCGCAGACGGCCTGCGCTACAAGTCCAAGGTCTCGGGCTCCCCGTTCGCCGCCACCACCTCGTTCGGCGCGGCCACCATGTCGTGCTTTATGTGCGGCAAGCACCGCGCCCGTTCCCTGATGGGCACGCGCAAGGTGCTGGGCAAGTCCCAGGCCGTGTGCTCGCCCTCATGCAAGGCGCTCGACGAAGCCCTCGAGAACGCGGCCAACCAGGGCTGAGCTACACAGACTGTTTCACCGCTTCCTGCCTTTGGCCGGCGTGGCGCCTTGATCACGCCGCGGCCCGGGGCCATACTGTGCCAATACTCCATTGAACAGTTGAAGAAAGGTGATTCCATGGCCTCCCTGCCCACGCCGGACCCGGTACTTGAACCCGACGAAGCCATAGACCACATCCGCGGACGCGCGTCCGCCCCGGTCACGCTGGTCGAGTACGGCGACTTCGAGTGCCCCTCCTGCTTCCAGGTGCACTCGGCCCTCAAGGTCATGCTGCCGCACTTCGGCCAGCAACTTCGTTTTGTCTTCCGGCACTTTCCGCTGCGCGAGGTGCACCCGCACGCCGAGCTCGCCGCCGAAGCGGCTGAGGCCGCCGGCGCCCAGGGCAAGTTCTGGCCCATGTACGAGCTGCTGTTCACCCACCAGCAGCACCTCAAGGACAAAAACCTGCTCGACTACGCCACCCAGGTCGGCCTCGACATGGCGCGCTACCAGAACGAGATGAGCGACCACGTCTACCTGCAGCGCGTGCAGGAGCACATGCAAACCGGCCGCCACCTGGGCGTGCGCTCAACGCCGGCGTTTTACGTCAACGGCGTGTTTTGTGACGTGTCTTTCGGGCTGCAGCATCTGCATGAGGCCATCGACAAGGCGCTAGGGCAGCAAGCCAGCGCTTAGCCGTCGACCGGCTGCAGAGGCGTCGCCAGCGTCTTTTGCAGAAACGCCAAATCCAGCCAGCGGCCGAATTTAAAAGCCGCCTGTTTGATCGTGCCGCAGTGCTCAAAGCCCAGGCGCTTGTGCAGCTCCATGCTTGCCGTGTTGTCCAGGTCTATCGCGCCCACCAGGATGTGCATGCCTTGCTCCTCGGCCTTGGCGACGATGGCCTCCAGCAGCCTGCGCCCCAGCCCCTGGCCTCGGTAGCTTTTTTCGACGTAGACGGAATGCTCCACCGTGTACTTGTAGGCCGGAAACGCGCGAAACGTCCCATAGCTCGCAAAGCCCAGCAGCTTGCCGCCGTCGTCCTCCAGCCCTATTACCGGAAAGCCGTTCGCGCGCTTGGTGGCGAACCAGGTAACCATGCTTTCGGGCGCGCGCGGCTTGTAGTCGTACAGCGCCGTGGAGTTCACGATGGCCTCGTTGAAGATAGCCAAAATCTGGCCGGCATGGCGTTCTTCGGTGCACAGGACGGGATGCATGGGAAGCTCCTTTCGGAAAGAGGGGATCAGGATTTGTCTACTATAAGAGATTATTTGTCCTTTATGATAGACGAATGCTTTTACTCAAGGACCGCCATGACGATTGACGCCCTGATCGCCTCCCGGCTGCTGGCCCTGCGCCAGGCCAAAGGCCTGAGCCTGGCCGCACTGGCCGAAGTCTCGGGCGTCAGCAAGGCCATGATCTCCAAGGTCGAGCGCGCCGAAAGCAGCCCCACCGCCATGATCCTGGGCCGCCTCGCGGCCGGCTTGGGCGTGCCGCTCGCGCAGCTGCTCACGGAAGAAGACAAGGAAGCTGGCCGCCGGCTGCGCAAAAAAGCCGATCAGGAAGTCTGGCGCGACCCCGAAGCCGGCTACCTGCGCCGCCAGGTCGCCGAGCGCGGGGCCGGGCAGGGCGCCGAAATGGTCGAGGTTGAACTGCCGCGTTCCACCCGCGTCGCCTACCCGAGGTGGACAGGCCAGCCCTACCGCCAGCGCCTCTGGCTGGTCGAAGGCGGGCTGCGCATTGATTACGGCGACGAGGTCTTCGAGCTCGAGCCCGGCGACTGCCTGGACTTTGGCGTGGACCGCCCGCTGGTCTTTAAAACTTTGGGGCGCAGCGGCTGCCGCTATCTACTGGTGATCAGCCCTGGCGCTTAAACGGCGGCCGATCCCGGCAAGGAAACCGCCTGCGCCGCGTTCCGCGCCCGTATGCGCCGCACCTGCAGCGTCGCGCCAATGATGTAAAGCAGCAGCAAGACGCCCGTGGCCGCCTTGAGCTCAGGCGCCTCGGGGCTGGCCAGCAGCGGCGCACCGAGTGGCAGGCGCGTCGAGGTCTCGGTGATCGCCGGGATCATGTGGAACAGAAAGGTGATCGAATAACTGAGCGTCTCCACATACGCCGATGCACGGCCCAGCACCTTGGTGGTGCCCGCCACCCAGGCAATGCCCAGCACCAGCAAGGTGATGATGCCCAGCGCATGCGGCTTGCCGAAGCCGCCATGCTGGAAGATGCCGAAGCTCGTGAGGCAGGTCAGCACCGTGGTCCAGATATAGACTTTGCCCAGGGTGGATGCGGCGATGATTTCCTTGTCGCGAAAAAAGGCAATCAGCGCGGCCGCGACGGCCACCAGGCTG
Source organism: Polaromonas sp. P1_G2 (assembly GCF_056405515.1). Classification (NCBI taxonomy): domain Bacteria; kingdom Pseudomonadati; phylum Pseudomonadota; class Betaproteobacteria; order Burkholderiales; family Comamonadaceae; genus Polaromonas; species Polaromonas sp. P1_G2. The sequence goes on along the minus strand of NZ_JBFUBY010000076.1, from coordinate 13,183 downwards.
ATGGCGGTGTGGATCACACCGAGGTAGGTCAAGCCATAGATCATTGGAATCTCCTGGTGCCCCGGCAAGGCCAGGGCCGTGGGTTGAACAAGCAGGCGTCCCTGACAAGCAAACGCCATGCCGCGCAAATTGTGGCGCGCGGCACTGCTTTTGCCTACGGTTTTGCAGGCCATGTGGCTACGGCCCGATAATCGGTAGCAAGCGTGGCCACAACAGGCCGCGCACTGACACCAAAGTACTATGAAAAAAACTTTTCAATTGAAGGTCGAAGGCAAGAACCGCGAGCGCCTGCTCGAAGCCGCCAAACACGACATCCGCAAATACCTCAAACGCGAACGCGCCAAGGCCTTGCCCAAGGGCATCGATTTCTGGGACTTCGATTGCAAGTCCGGCTATAGCGAAGCCTCTGCGGCCGTGGTCTCCGTCGCCGACCTGATCAAGTCCATCGACGAGATCGTGAAAGACGGCGGCGAGCAGTTTTATGTGGAGGTGCTGGCCAAGGGCGGGGTCAAGGTCCCGCGTGCGCGCAACGAGGGCGAGGACGATTTCGCCGACGTCGAATAAGCATGCGCAGGCTCTTTGTGCTCCTGCTGATGATGGCATTTGCCACGGCGGCGAATGCGGACCCGAATCTTGTCGGCCAGTGGAAGTCTGACTCCGATATCAGCATGCGCTTCAATAACGAGCGCGCAAAGCTGGACAGCAAGACGGCCTTGTTTCTCTCCCAGATAATGGGTCATCTCACCCTGACCTTTACGGCAGATGCCATGACTTCCGAGCTGCCGGATCTGGAGACGCGAACGCAGGAAGGCCGAAAGAGGCCATTGACCGGTTTTCGCGAAACCCATCCCTATCGTGTCCTGGGCGTTGCGTCGGATTCGGTTGCCGTCAAAACTATTGCGCCAGTGACCGGCAGGGACGCCATCGTTGTCTATAACTTCATCAGCCCAGACATGCTGTGGGTGTACGCAGGCGGCGAAGACAACTCGGCGAGTCTTCATCTGCGTGAATACTATGTGCGGGTGAAGGATGTGCCCAAGCCGGATGCGCCTAAAGACGCCCGTCCCTAAGCCGCTCCCGCAGGAGGGCGAAGTCCGCTCACGGCGGGCCGGAGTTTTTGTGGAAGTGGTGGTGAAGGGTGGGGTGCGGGTCGCGAGGGTACGCAATGAGGGTGATGATGATTGGGATGACGGGGAATAAGCCAAGCTCTATGAAGGCAACTGCCGCAGCGCTCTTGCTGGCAATGCTGCCGGCCTTTGCACGCGCGGCGGATTTGTCGGGTGCGTGGATTTCCTGTGACCCTGCATCACCTTGGGGCCACACGCTGCTATCAGTGGACCGTGAGGGCGGCGGCTACCGGTGGACGGCCGAGTGGGGATCTTCTTACGCTGCCAGCGGCGCTGCGGACTTGAAGAAGGGCGTGCTGGTACTTCGCGGCTGCAGTTCTTATTCAGGTGACCTTGCTTCCGGATGCGATGAGAAGAACCCACCCGTGTTTGCCCGGCTGCACAAGGAAGATTTCGCGCGTGTCCGAACCTCTTTCGGTGAGGCCGATTTGCGCGGAGCCAGGTGGGTGCGTGTCGCCGGCGACGGCGCTGCCTGGCAGGCGCTCGCCGGGAAGTGTGAGGCCGTCGTCGCAAAAAAGAACGCGCTCAAGGAACGTAAAAGCCAATAGGCGCCCCAGCCCTCGAAAGCAGAAAATGTTGACCCCATTGAGCCGTAGTCAAAAGTGCCTGCAGCGATTCGTGTTTTTGCTGTTGGGCCTGTTTTTCGCATCCGTAGTCGCTGCGGCCGACAACTACGATTTGATGATGCGAGCCATAGAGCGCAATGATGTAGTGCAAGTCAAAGCGCTGATTGCCGGCAAGATTGATCCCAATCTGCGCAAGGACAGCCGCGCATCGCCCACCTTCATGACCTTCGCCGCTTCCCACGACCGGACGGAAATACTTCAGCTTCTTCTGGGTGCGGGCGCCGACGTGAACAGTGCGGATGGGGACATGCAGACGCCCCTGATGCAGGCAAGCCGCCACGGCCATGTTCGCRCGGTGAAGCTGCTTCTCGAATCGGGTGCCCGCCTCAATGAGGTCTCGAGGTGGGGCGACACGGCCTTGACCCAGGCGCGGGAAGCCGGCCACGGTAGGGTGGCCAAACTGTTGATCAAGGCGGGGGCGACTCCTTGATGTCGGGCCGCATCGCCTGAAGCCGCGGACGTCCGCGTTGAGAAACTACGACCTTATGGACAGAGACCCCGAAGCCCCTTTAGGCCCGTTCCCCGACACCTTCAAGCAGGGCGATGTGTTCTGGATAGAGCCCGACCCCTCACGCGGTTCCATCCCAGGCTCCCCGCATCCCCACGTCATCGTGCAGGACGACGTTTTCAACCGCTCTCGCATCAGCACCGTGATTGTTTGCGCACTGACCTCTAAGCTGAGCCGCGCGACGGAACCGGGCAATGTCTTGCTGGAGCCTGGCGAGGGGAACCTCGAGAAGCAGAGCGTGGTGGTCGTGTCGCAGCTGTCTTCGGTTTACAAGACGCGATTGGGCGCGCACATAGGGGCGTTGTCGGATGAACGGGTTCAGCAGATACTGGCGGGGATGCGATTTTTGCAGGCGTCTTTTCTCAACCGTTAGTCCCCCGTCTCACCCTCCTGATGAGTCCCGCCGCCTGCATCCATACCTGACACCTGAAGGCCAACACCATGCCAGCACCGGGTTCCTCCACCATCACACTGCTTGTGTTGCTTCCGCTGGTCGCGTGGCGTGTCTATGCCCGTTTTCGGCGCATGGTGGGGCGCCAGCGCCTGTCGAGGATTCGCCCCTGGATCACGCTGGCAATCTTTCCCGTCTTGATAGTCCTGCTGGGCTTCGCCGCACATGCGCATCTAGACCGGCTGCTTTGGCTTGCCGGCGGGCTGGGCCTTGGCGCTTTGCTCGGCACCTTCGGGCTGCGCAAGACGCGCTTTGAGCCGACGCCCGAAGGCCTGTTTTACACGCCCAATGCGCATCTGGGCATTGCGCTTTCACTGTTGTTCGTCGCGCGCATTCTTTATCGCCTGTTCGAGGTCTACGTCATCGCACCGGGGATGCCGAACGGCGTCGGTGATTTCGCACGGAGTCCGCTCACGCTGGCTGTTTTTGGCCTGCTGGCGGGCTACTACATCCGCTACGCCATCGGCCTGGTCCGCTGGCGCGTGGGTGTTCTGCGGGCCAAGAGGGAACGTGAGGCATTGGGGCGGGATGCTTAGATTTGCCAACCTCGTAGATTGACTCGGACACCACTTTTAAGAGCCGTTGCAATTCGTCCCCTGCAATCGCAGACGTAAGGATCATCAAAGCGCATTGCCTCAGGCCCCTCGCCGTAAATCAAAGACCACTGTTAACAGCGTCAACGAGAACGCCAACATCACAAGCGTACACGCCCGCAGAGTTTGCCGAGTTCAACTCAATGATCTTCATCTGTCCGCCAGTGATCGCAACATCAATAGTGAAAGCCTTGTTGGGCATCCAATCATCTACACAAGCTTGTGCGAATTCCCTGATGGCAGACGGTACTTCGCTGGAGACCGAGAGGTGTTCGCCGACCTTGTAGCGTGATCCAGTCACGATTACTCCATCGATAGCAAAGAGGCGGAATTCGGCCTCGATCTCGGTCAACGGAGCCATCACCACGCGGTCGCCTGGAAAGAGCGTTACGTCAGGAGCATTGGAAACTCGCGTCACACCGTCGCGAAATTCTTCCAGCTCTTGCCACGTCATGACTGTGCCTGCGAAAGACTTGCTGTCCAACGTTGGCCGAATGAAAAATCGATCCCAAGTGCGCGGCAACTCGGCTAGTGAAGCGCAAATAGCCGACGAGTTTAGAGCTCGGGAACCGTACATGTTCAGCATGAGTTCATAGTCCAGGTTCGCGTCGAAGTAACCAGGCTTCCATCCGCGCGCTTTCGCCACGTTGCCAAGCCCTGTGCTGCCATATACAAAAATCCCTTCTTCAGGAAGGTGGCCCGGTTCGGAGACGAGTTCGTGAAAAAAAGGAACCAAGCTAACCAGGCTATAGGCCGTGCCGCGGGCCTGCAGTGCGCGCTCGAAGCGACTGAGATCTGCTGGGTTGATGAGGTTCCGCTGTAGTATCCAATGCATGAGTCGCTAACGATGTGACGAGATGGTTGCTGCGATCGATTCTAGACTCGTGCTACCGCGCGCTGTGCCAAGATGATTTCGTCAAAGGCATACGAGCTGTGCAGGGACGGCGATGGGTCTGCCATTGCAGCTTGGGCTTATTTGCAGGCCATTCGAACCGAAACCGAGTCAATTTTGGCCGCGGGCGTGGAAAGCGCCGGGATCGTGCTTTGCGGATACGTGCTGATAAGGAGCCGTTCACCTTCGAGCCGATATTCATAGTCGCGGCTTCCTCCCACAAGGTCCGGGCGGGAGCTGTGAGAGACCATGGTGGCGGTATATGTGCCTGGCTTCGTGATGCGGTAGGTGTAGTCGATAAGGGAGTCCCCGGCCGGTAGGGGACAGCGCATGGAGATGCGATCCGACGTGACCTTGAAGGAGCAGCCGCCGGCCTGGGTTCTGCTGTTTCCATCTTTGAGATATATGACAACGCTTTCGCCTTGCCAGCAACCCTGGAGATCCGGACCCGCTGCGGACACCGATGAAGCTGCAAGCAGCGCAAGCGTCATGCCGAAGAGCGCCAGTGGCATTCTGATGGTTTGCACTATTTTCATAAAGTGTCCTTTGCCGCCGCAGCCCGCAACTTATCTTTCTTGCTAGGCCGTTTCCCCTTGACCCCACCCGTCCCCGCTGGATCGACTGGGTTCATCGCCGCCACCTCCACCCGCTCAAAACCCGCGACCTGCTCGCGCGCGACTTTGATGCCCAGGCGTTTTTCGATGAGTTTGAAATGCGCCTCGGTGTCCGCGCTCACAAAACTCACGGCCACACCCGCTTCCCCGGCGCGGCCGGTGCGGCCTATGCGGTGGGTGTAGTCGGTGACAGAGCGCGGCAGGTCGTAGTTCACGACGACCGGCAGTTGCGCGATGTCTATGCCGCGCGCGGCGACGTCGGTCGCGACGACCACTTGCACGGCCTTGATCTTGAAGTCCTGCAGCACCTGGGTGCGTTTGCCCTGGCTCAGTTCGCCGTGGAAGGGTTCGGCTTCGATGGCTACCTTGCGCAGCTTGTCGGCCACGATTTCGGCGGCGTGTTTGGTCGCGACGAAGACCAGCACACGTTCCCACTTTTCGGTCTGGACCAGGTGGCGCAGCAGCTGGGTGCGGCGAGGCGCGTCGACTTCGATGGCGCGCTGGGCGATGTCGGGCACGGCCTGCACCACGGGTGCTACTGCGATGCGCAATGGGTCGCGCAGCAGGCTGGCTGCCAGGGCTTCAATCGCGGGCGGGAAGGTTGCTGAGAAGAACAAGGTCTGGCGTTTGGCCGGCAGCAGGGCCAGGATGCGATTCAGTTCCTCGCCAAAGCCCAGGTCCAGCAGGCGGTCGGCTTCATCCAGCACCAGGCTTGCTGTGCCTGCCAGGGTCAGGGCGTTGTGGTCTATCAAGTCAAGCAGGCGGCCCGGTGTGGCGACCACGATGTCGGCGCCGCCGCGCAAATTCATCATCTGCGGGTTGATGGAGACACCGCCGAATACCACAGCGACCTTGATGCGCTGCGGCAAAAACTTTGCGAATCCCACAGTGGCCTCGCCGACCTGCGCAGCCAGCTCGCGTGTGGGCACCAGGATCAGCGCGCGCACGGGCCGGTGGCCGGCGGGTGCGGCCGTGGTGGCCAGGTGCTGCAGCAGCGGCAGCGTAAACGCGGCCGTCTTGCCGGAGCCGGTCTGGGCCGAGGCCACGAGGTCGCGGCCTTGCAGGACGGCCGGGATGGCGGCCTGTTGGATGGGCGTGGGGGCGGTATAGCCTTTTTCGTCCAGGGCGCGCAGGAGCAGGGGCAGCAGCGCGGGCGAAAAGCCCAGTGAAGAAAATGGCATGGGTGGGTGTGGAGGTGGGTGGGAAGACGCGGTGTTGGCGCGGTGTGGGCCGCGTGGGGCGGGCCCGGCAGGGCCGCCTGAAGCCCCAAGTTTAAGGCCGCGCGCTTTTGGCCCTGGCCGGCGCCAGAAACAGCAGCGCGCAGGCCGAGGCGCCCAGCGCGCACAGCACGCAGCCCAGCACCACCCAGCGGAAGGCCGCGACCAGCAGTTCGGGCGGGGCCGATTGCACCGGCCCGCGCAGCGCGGCGGCAAACACCACGCCCAGCAGGGCCACGGCCAGCAGGCCGGCGACGCGCGCGACGGCGTTGTTGATGCCCGAGGCGATGCCGGCATGCGTGGCGGGCACGGCGTTCATGACCGTGGTGGTCAACGGCGCGACGGCAATCGTCATGCCCAGGCCCAGCACCAGCATGGCGGGGAAAAAGCCGGCCCAATAAGGCCAGCCCACGCCGGGCAGGGCCAGCAGCGCAAAACCCGCGGCGGCCAGGGCCGGCCCGGCGATCAGCATGGCGCGCGCGCCGAAACGCTCGGTGAATTTGGCGGTGGCCGGCGACAGGAAACCGAGCAGCAGCGAGAAGGGCAGCAAGGTGGCACCCGCGGCGGTGGCCGAATACTTGAAAGCGCCTATCAGCACAAAGGGCAGGAAGAAGAGCGCGCCGCTGAGCGCGAAATACAGCAGCAGCGTGAGCAAATTGGTGCCCACAAAATCGCGCGACTTGAACAGGCCCAGCGGCATCATGGGCGCGCGCGTGCGGGCCTGCACATAGACAAAAGCCAGCAGCAGCACCGCGCCCCCCACGATGGGGCCCAGCACGCTCGCCGCCTGCCAGCCGCGCTCGGGCGCCAGCGTGAGGCCGTAGGTCAGGCCGCCCAGGCCGCCGGCCACCAGCAGCACGCCGGGCCAGTCAAGCTGCTGGGGCGCATCGGGGTCGCGGCTGTCGGGCACGGCGTAGAGGGCCAGCCATACAGTGGCCACGGCCATGGGCACGTTCAAAAAGAAGATGGAACGCCACGACACCGCATCGACCAGCCAGCCGCCCAGCACTGGTCCCGCGGCACCGGTGATGGCTGCCCAGGCAGCCCAGGTGCCGATCGCCTTGCCGCGCGCCTCGCCTTCGAACACATTACCGATGATGGCCAGGCTGGCCGGCACCAGCAGCGCCGCGCCCACGCCCTGCAGGGCGCGCGCCGCGATCAGCGCCAGCGGCCCGGGCGCCAGGCCGCAGGCCACCGAGGCGGCGGTGAACAGCGCAATGCCGATGATGAAGATCTTGCGCCGCCCGAAGCGGTCGCCCAGCGAGCCGCCCACCAGCACCAGCGAGCCCAGCAAAAGCAGGTAGGCATTGATGACCCATTGCATCTCGGCCAGCCCGGAGGCCGAATCGCCGGCCAGGTCGCGCTGGATGGCGGGCAGGGCGATGTTGACGACGGAGCCGTCGATAAAGGCCATGGAGGAGCCCAGCACCGTGGCGGCCAGCGCCAGCTTGGGATGGGCCGTCTGGCCACAGTCGCCGGCCTGGGCGCGGATGATGCCTTCGTCACAAGGGGCRTGTGGGCTGGCGGGCATGGGGTCTCCTGCGGTCGTGGGTGTGGAGTTGATTCGGTTGTTTGACAAATTGTCTGATAATGGATAATATTTCCAGATGACGACACCTAGCGCGCAGCCACCCATGCCCCATCCTGCCAGTTCCCCGCCCTCCAAGGCAAGCAGGCCGGCCGATGCCCAACTGCTGCTGCTGCTGGACAAACACGCGGTCGAGTCCATGCTGCTGCCCGCCGACGTGCTGGCGGCCGTGCGCGAGGCCTTTGTGCTCCACAGCCAGGGAGAGGGCCGTGTGTTCTCCCTGGTGCGTGAAAGGCTGGCCACCGGCGGCGTGTTCGGCATCAAGTCGGGCGACGTGGGTGCGCAGTCCTTACTGGGCTTCAAGGCCGCCGGTTTCTGGCCCGGCAATCCCGCGCGGGGCGCCGACGCCCACCAGGCCACCATCATGCTGATAGACCCCGCCACCGGCCGGCCGACCTGCCTGATCGACGGCAACGCCGTCACCACCGAGCGCRCCGGCGCCGCCGGCGGCCTGGGCCTGGAACTGGCGCGGCCCGACAGCCGCACCGTGTGCGTGTTCGGCACCGGCGTGCAGGCCCAGGCGCAACTGCGTTTTGCCCTTCGCCAGCTGCCCGGGCTGCGCCAGGTGTTTTACGCCACGGCTGACGGCCAGCCCCAGGCCGCGTTTGAAGCCAGGTTTGCCGGCCAATGCGCCATCACGCACGCGGCGGATGTGAATGCCGCCGTGACCCAGAGCGACGTGGTGATCACGGCGACCACCGGCAAGGGCCCGCTGTTCGATGCGGCCGCCGTCCAGCCCGGCACCCATATCAATGCGGTGGGCAGCGACACCAAGGGCAAACGCGAGCTGCCCGAGGGCCTGCTGGCCAGGGCGCGCGTGTTTGTGGACGATGCCGCCCAGTCGCGCGGCATAGGCGAGCTGCAATGGGCGCCTGAAACCGTTTGTACTGAAATCGGCGACGTGCTGTCGGGCAAGGCCGCCTTTGCGCGCGGCGCCGGCGACATCACAGTGTTCGACATGACCGGCATCGCCTTGCAAGACCTCACGGTCGCGCGCATGCTGGAGCAGCGCGCACGCCGGGACGGCAAGGGCCAAAGCATTTCCTGGCCCTGGTGACCCGTTTAAAGCCTTTGACTACAGTTCTGGAGATTCCCTTGACCGCCACCACCCAATCCCACCCCCTGGCCGCCCTGGACACGCCGGCCGCCGTGATCGACCTGCCGCGCATGCAGCGCAACATCGAGCGCATGCAGCAGCGCATGAACGCGCTGGGTGTGCGCTTCCGCCCGCACGTCAAGACCAGCAAATGCACGCCGGTGGCGCGCGCGCAGCTGGCAGCCGGCGCGCAGGGCATCACGGTTTCGACGCTCAAGGAGGCCGCGCAGTTTTACGCCGACGGCTTCACCGACATCCTGTACGCGGTCGGCATGGTGCCGGCCAAGCTGCCGCAGGCGCTGGCGCTGCGGCGCCAGGGCTGCGACCTCAAAATCATCACCGACAGCGTGGCCTCGGCCGCGGCGATTGCCGCTTTCGGCCGCGAGCACGGCGAAAAATTCGAGGCCTGGATAGAAATCGACAGCGACGGCCACCGCTCCGGCATCAAGCCCGGCGAGGCCGCCTTGATTGACGTGGCGCGTGCGCTGCACGAAGGCGGCATGTTGCTGGGCGGCGTGATCACGCATGCCGGCTCCAGCTACGACCTGCACACGCCCGAGGCGCTGGCCGCCATGGCCGAGCAGGAGCGCGCCGCCTGCGTGCWGGCGGCCGAACGCGTGCGCGAAGCCGGCCTGCCTTGCGCGGTGGTCAGCGTGGGCTCAACGCCGACGGCGCTGTCGGCGGCGCAGCTCGAGGGCGTGACCGAAGTGCGCGCCGGCGTGTATGTGTTCTTCGACCTGGTGATGCACAACATCGGTGTCTGCGCCACCGACGACATCGCGCTCAGCGTGCTGACCACGGTGATAGGCCACCAGGTGGAAAAAGGCTGGGCCATCGTCGACGCCGGCTGGATGGCCATGAGCCGCGACCGCGGCACGCAGAAGCAGGCCCACGACTTCGGCTACGGCCAGGTCTGCGATGCCGAGGGCGAGGTGCTGGCGGGTTATGTGCTCAGCGGCGCCAACCAGGAGCACGGCATTCTTTCGCGCGAAGGCGCGCCCGACACCGACATCGCCACGCGCTTCCCGGTCGGCACGCAGCTGCGCATTTTGCCCAACCATGCCTGCGCCACGGGTGCGCAGCATCCTGAATACCATGCGCTCTCCGAGACTGGTGAAGTCGCGACGTGGCCTCGGCTGTACGGCTGGTGAGACCTTCCTAGCGGCACATGCTGTAGCCGCCCGTTTCTAAATGGAAATGGTCTTTGTGCACCGCGTTGTAGTCGGGGCCCAGTACACCCTTGAAATATTTGCAGGCGCCCTCGTGGGCCTCGCGCAGCAGCATCTCTTTAGGCTTGAGCGGTGTGGCGGCGTCTTCGCCGGCCCAGTCCTTGAGCACCGTGATGCGCTGGCCATCGGCCAGGGTGAAGGCTGAGATGTCCAGTGCATTGGCCGTGGCGTGGCGGCTGCGCGCGCGGGCCGGGGCATTGGGCTGCGCGCCTTCGCCGCGGTTCACGTTGCGGCAGGCATAACTGCCCAGGTGGTCCACGCCGGCCACGCGCTGGCCCATGTGCTTTTGCGCCGCGGGCTGCAGCGCATGCCTTTCCCACATGAAGAAGCTCAGCGCCATCGGGCAGCTGAGCGGAAACGGCGCGCCCATGCGCACCGCCGCCGTGCGCAGCCGCACCGCGTTCTGGAAACCGCAACCGTCGCCGGTGCTGCGGTCGGCCACGATGTCGTACTGCATGCCTGTGGTTGCCAATGCGGCTTGGCAGCGCTCCGGGTCGTTGCGCGCACGCGAGAGTTTGTAGCGGGTCAGCAGGCCGGGCTGGGCCATCACGTCCAGCGGCGCCCAGGGATTCAATTGCGGGGGGATGTGGATCACGTCGGTGTAGACGCCGTAGACACCGGTGGCGAGGGCGCTCCACAGCAGCAACGCGAGCCAGCGGCCCCAGCGCAGGGGCCTGGCTGGCGGTGGGGGTGTCGGGTCTTGCGTGGGGAACGGCTCCTGGGGCATGCCTGTTTATAGCTGAGGCGCCTCGGGGCGCTTCGCCGTACGAAAAAATTTGTAGCAATCGCCATGCATCTCGCCAATCCCTGGCTTGATCCGGCATCATGCGGGCATAAGCATTGCATCCCCTCATGTTCCCCTTCGCAACGGAGTTTTGATGGCTGACGACCCAACCCCCACACCGCCACCGCTGGCCGAGAGCCGGCGCCACCAGATGTTCCCCGTGCTCAGCGCGGCGGAGATCGCGCGCATCCACCGCTTCGGCACGGTGCTGCATTTCCGCAAAGGCGACAGGCTGTTCGCCGCCGGCGAGCCCGGCCCCGGCATGTTTGTGATGCTCAAGGGCTCGGTCACCATCACGCAGCGCGACGGCCTGGGCAATGTGGTGCCCATCGTCACGCAGGGCCCGGGCCAGTTCCTGGCCGAGGTCGGCCAGCTCTCGGGCGCACCGGCGCTGGTCGACGGCCATGCCGAAGACGACGTAGATACCCTGCTGGTGCCGCCCGGCCAGCTGCGCGCGCTGATCATTGCCGAGGCCGACCTGGGCGAGCGCGTGGTGCGCGCGCTGATCTTGCGGCGCGTGGCGCTGATCGAGGCCGGCGCCAGCGGCCCGGTGCTGATAGGCCGGCCGCAATCGGCCGCCGTGGTGCGGCTGCAAAGCTTTTTGAACCGCAACGGCGAACCGCATCACGTGGTCGACATCGCGCAGGACACCGATGCCGCGGCGCTGATGGAGCAGTACGGCGCCGCTGCGGGTGACGTGCTGGCGGTCTGCCCCGACGGCTCGGTGCTGGTGAACCCCGGCGAAAACCAGCTGGCCCGCTGCATGGGCATGGTCGATACGCTGGAGCACCCCGAACTCTTCGACGTGATCGTGGTCGGCGGCGGGCCCGCAGGTCTGGCAACCGCGGTGTATGCGGCCTCGGAAGGCCTGCAGGTGATGGTGCTGGATTGCAGGGCCTATGGCGGCCAGGCCGGCGCGAGCGCGCGCATCGAGAACTACCTGGGCTTTCCGACCGGCATCTCGGGCCAGGCGCTGGCCGGCCGCGCTTACGTGCAGGCGCAGAAGTTCGGCGTGGAGATGCTGATCCCGGCGCAGGCCCAGTCACTGGACTGCGCGGCCAAGGCCATCAAGGGCGAGCTGCATGTGAAGCTGACCGACGGCCGGACCCTGCGCGCCAAGACCGTGGTGGTGGCCAGCGGCGCGCGCTACCGCCGGCCCGAGGTGCCGCGCCTGGCCGAGTTCGAAGGCCGCGGCGTCTGGTACTGGGCCTCCGCGCTCGAAGCCAAGATGTGCAGCCAGACCGAAGTGGTGCTGGTGGGCGGCGGCAATTCAGCCGGCCAGGCGGCGGTCTTCCTGTCGCAGCACGCGGCCAAGGTCAACATGCTGGTGCGCGGCCCCAGCCTGGCGGCCAGCATGTCGCGCTACCTGATAGACCGCATAGGCGCCACGCCCAATATCGAACTGCTGCYGCAGACCGAGGTGGTCAAGCTGCACGGCGACGGCAACGCCGGCCTGAGCGCCGTCACCTGGCGCCACCGCCAGCGCGGCACCAGCACCTGGCGGCGATGGAACGCGCCGCCGCTGCCGCCTGAAAGGAAACCCCATGCGTATCAAACCCTGCAGCCATGTCCCCGCTGAAATCCATTCACCGAATTCAAGAGGCTGCGAGGAGTGCTTGAAGACGGGCGACACCTGGATGCATCTGCGCTTGTGCGTGCATTGCGGCCACATCGGCTGCTGCGACGACTCCAAGAACCAGCACGCGAGCAAACACCATGCGGCGACGGGGCACGCGGTGATCCAGTCCTTCGAGCCTGGTGAAAGCTGGATGTGGTGTTACGACCACCAGCTGCAAGTGGGTTAGGGCGCCTCTAAAGACTCGCGGGCGGTGGCGCCGCCTTGGTGGCCTTGGTGAACTCGGTCGTAGCCACCATCACCGGACTGGATCGCGGGCTGCGCTGCCAGTGCTCGTCAGCGGCTTTCTGCACCGCGTCCTTGTCGTAGTTTCCCTTGGACAGGTCGGCCCAGACATGGACATAGGTACGGCACCAGGCATCCCGAGCCTCGTTGATTTTTTCCTCGGAAAGCTCGGGGGTGGGTTCCGGGTCGGGGATGGGATCGGAGGCCATACGTCATCCTAGCGGGATGGGGCGGGCGAGTCCACTGCGGCAACTTCAGTTGGCAGCTATTTGCACCATTGCTTCTCGCAGGGAGTGCCGTCGTTGTTCCCATCCATCTTGGTACCAGGGCAATTTTTCAGGAAAAAGGTTGCCTCAGCGCATGAAGTCATCTGTGAGCAGTAGGTCCGGCCGTCGCACTTGAACGGGCTGGCCGCCGCGGGTGATGCCGGCGCGCCTGTAAACAGGGGCGCGGGCTGGGTGGTGATGGCGGGCAGCTGTTCTTTTGTCACGGACAGGTGCTTCGCCTGATACCTGACGAAGCCCTGCCATCCCAGCAGGCAGAGAAGGGCGAGGACGAACAGGCGTTTCATGTGTCCGCCATGTTGCCGGATTTTCA
>NZ_JBFUBY010000075.1:0-15532 GCF_056405515.1 Polaromonas sp. P1_G2 | reverse complement strand
GTTCACGCCCTGCGCGGCACCGGAAGGCGCGCCGCGGTCCTTGCTGGACATGGCCCAGACCAGGCGGTGGGTGGCGGCGCTGTAAGCCGGCTTTTCAGCCCAGCCCACGATTTCCAGTTCGGGGAAGCCCATCTTCTTGCGCTCGGCGTTCGAGGCCTCGGTCCCTTCGCGGTAGCTCTTGAGCAGATCGTCCGCGTTCCAGTCCTTGGCGTCGTCGTCTTTCACGTAACCGGCAGCCTCATAGCGCACCGTCATGAACCAGGAATCGCCGGTGGCCGGGAACACCAGGCCTTGCAGGCGGGTGTCGGTGCCCGGATTGCCCATGGCATTGAGCAGCTTGCCCGCCTGGGGCTGCGGCACGAAGATGCGGCCGGCGGGCAGCTTGAGCACGGCCTGGCTCGCCAGGGCGATGTCTTGCGGCCCTTCCTTGGCGGCGGCGCGGCCTTCGGCCCAGATTTTCTCCGACTCCTCTTTCGACAAGGTCTGCGCCATGGCGGCGGCGCACGACAGCAAGACAGCCAGCGCGCAAACGCGCGTCCACAAACGGTTCATCAAGTCCTCCCTGTTGGAATAAATTTCCGGGTATTCTGACACGGCCCCGGGGGGAGCCGCCCGCCTGCTTGATGTAGATCAACAGCGTCGCCGGCGGCCGTCCCTATAGTCAAACTGACGGCCCGGTTCAGGTGGGTGCGTCCCGGCAGCTGCCGGGGCGGCCATCCGGCAGGTGCGGCCGCTAACCAGGGGCAGATCCATGACCACTCATCACGCCACCCTCCACGGCGGGCAATCGTCGGCATCGCCGGCCGCTGCGGGGCCCACCGACCTGGCCTTGCCGCTGGCCGGGTTCTCACAATGCCACTTCAGCATTGCCTCGCAGTTGCAGGCCTTCRCGGAGTTGCCGGGCCTGCTGGCGGCCCAGGCGCAGGCCCACACCATCGCCACCCGCACCTTGAGCCTTTTCAAATATGCCGTGGCCGGGCACCATGCCGACGAGGAGGGCGAACTGTTTCCTGCCGTGTTGCGCAATGCCGTCAAGGGGGAGGAAGCGATCCGGGTCCAGACCCTGGTGATGCGCCTGACCGCAGACCACCGCCGCATCGATGCGCTCTGGAAAGCACTGGAGCCCGCGGTGAGGGCGGTGGCCAATAACCGGCCCGCCGAACTGGACCTGGTGGCCGTCGAAGCCTTGGTGCAGGCTTACCTCGCCCATGCGCGCTATGAGGAAGAGTTCTTCCTTCCGCTGGCCGAAGAAATCCTGGGGCGCAACGAAAAACGTATGGCGGCCCTGGGCCTGTCGCTCCACCTCAGGCATGCGCCCATGGTGTGATCCAACCGGCGCAAGGCCCTGGGCGCCCGGCTGGTTTGGGTGTTCTCAGCCCTGCAGCTGCCGCGCCAGCAGCACCGCCACGTGGATCGCCTCGCGCTGCGCGCCGTCCTTGATCTGGTGGCGGCAACTGGTGCCGTCGGCCACCACGATCGCGTCGGGCTGTTTGCGCACCGCGGGCAACAGACTCAGCTCGGCCATCTGCATGGACACCTCGTAATGCCCGGCTTCATAGCCGAAGCTGCCGGCCATGCCGCAGCAACTGGATTCGATCAGCTCGGGCCTGGCGCCCGGAATCAGCTTGAGCACGTCCAGGATGGGGCTCACCGCGCCGAAGGCTTTCTGGTGGCAGTGGCCGTGCAACAGAATGGGCTGGGCTGAAGGCTTGAGCCGGCCCTTGAGCATCTCGAGCTTGCCGTCGGCCGCCTCGCGCGCCAAAAACTCTTCCAGCAGCAGTGCATGGCGGCTGATGGCCTGCGCCGCCTCGCCCAGGCCCATCACCAGCATCTCGTCGCGCAGCGTCAGCAGGCAGGAAGGCTCCAGGCCGACGATGGCGATGCCCCGTTCGGCGAAGGGCAGCAGGGCGCCTACCACCTCGCGTGCCTTGGCTTTGGCTCTGTCCACCATGCCGCCGGCCAGGTAGGTGCGGCCGCAGCACAGGCTTTTGCCGTCGGGTGTGGTCTTCGCGGCCACATGCACCGTGTAGCCGGCGGCCTGCAGCACCGTGAGCGCGGCCAGCGCGTTTTCGGATTCGAAATAGCCGTTGAAGGTGTCCACGAACAGCACCACGGGCCGCGTGGCGGCCAGCACTTCTTCGCGGCTGGCGGTGTGGATGCGGCCGTGCGGCGCCGCGCCGGGCTCGCCCGAGGCGCCGAGCTGCTTCCAGAAGGTATTGCCGCTCCACTGCGGCAGGGTGCGGCGCGCCGAGAGGCCCAGCAGCTTTTCGCTCAACTCGGCCATGCCCGGAATCTTGTCGCGCAGGTTGAGCAGCGGCGCGAAGCGGCTGGCCCAGTGCGCGTAGTCGGGCAGGTGGGCAACCAGCCGGTCTTTCAGCGTGTAGCCGTGCTTTGCCTTGTAGTGGTGCAAAAACTCCACCTTCATCTTGGCCATGTCCACGCCGGTGGGGCAGTCGCGCTTGCAGCCCTTGCAGCCCACGCACAAATCCATGGCCTCCTGCACGGCTTCGCTGGTGAAAGCGTCTTCCGCTTTCAAGCCGTCAAGCTGGCCCGACAGCGCCAGGCGCAGCGTGTTGGCGCGCCCGCGCGTCAGGTGTTTTTCGTCGCGTGTGGCGCGGTAGCTGGGGCACATGGTGCCGGCGTCGAACTTTCTGCAGTGGCCGTTGTTGTTGCACATCTCCACGGCCTTGGCAAAGCCTTGGGCCGGGTCGCCGCCCGTGCCCGGCTCGCTGGTCTGCTCGGTCACCGGGTCGTTCTGCACGTTCCAGGCGCTCCAGTCCAGTGCGGTCTTGATCGGGACGACCTTGTAGCTGGGCGGGAAACGCATCAGCCGCGCATCGTCCATCTTCGGCGGATTGATGATGCGATTCGGGCTCAGCAGGTTCAGCGGGTCAAGGTAGTTCTTGATCTGCGCAAAAGCGTCGTTGATCTTCGGTCCGAACTGCCACTCGATCCACTCGCCGCGGCACAGGCCGTCGCCATGCTCGCCGCTGTAGGCGCCCTTGTAGTGGCGCACCAGGGCCGAGGCCTCTTCGGCAATCGCGCGCATCTTGGCGCCGCCCTCGCGCCGCATGTCCAGGATGGGCCGCACGTGCAGCGTGCCGACCGAGGCGTGGGCATACCAGGTGCCCTTGCTGCCGTATTTGCGGAAGACCTGCGTCAGCGCGTCGGTGTATTCGGCCAGGTGCTCCAGCGGCACGGCGCAGTCCTCGATGAAACTGACCGGCTTGCCGTCGCCCTTGAGGCTCATCATGATGTTCAGGCCCGCCTTGCGCACCTCCCACAGGTTTTTCTGCGGTGCGTCCTCGATCATCTCGACCACCGAGCCGGGCAGGCCCAGGTCGCCCATCAGCTCGACCAGCTGGCGCATCTTGGGCACCAGTTCGGACTTGGACTTGCCCGAAAACTCCACCAGCAAGATCGCGTCGGGCCGGCCGATGAGGGCGGTGCGCACCGTAGGTGCGAAGGCCGGGTTCTGCAGCGAGAGCTCGATCATGGTGCGGTCCACCAGCTCGACCGCGCTCAGCGTGCCGTCGCCGCCCAGCTGCACGATGTGCTGGGCCGTGTCCATGGCTTTGTAGAAGGTCGGGAAGTTCACCACGCCCAGCACCTTGGTGCGCGGCAGCTCGGCCAGCCGCAGTGTCAGCGATTTCGTCAGCGCCAGCGTGCCTTCGCTGCCCACCAGAAGGTGAGCCAGGTTGACCGAGCCGTCCTGCGTGTAGGGCTTCTCGTTCTGGTTGTTGAAGATGTCCAGGTTGTAGCCGGCCACGCGGCGCAGCACCTTGGGCCAGTGCGCCTCGAGTTCGGGCCGCAACTGGTCGGACAGCGCCTTGACGTAATCGCCCAGCTCGCGCGCGGCGCCGCCCGCCTTGTCGTAGCGCCCCAGTTCCAGCAGGCTGCCATCGGACCGCAAGGCGGTCGCGCCCAGCACGTTGTGCACCATGTTGCCGTAGGCGATGCTGCGGCTGCCGCAGGAGTTGTTGCCCGCCATGCCGCCCAGCGTGGCCTGCGCGCTGGTCGACACGTCCACCGGGTACCACAGGCYGTGCTGCTTGAGCGAGGCGTTCAGGTGGTCCAGCACGATGCCGGGCTGGACTTCGGCCGTGCGTTCRCCCAGGTCCACGTCCAGGATATTTCGCAGGTGCTTGGCATGGTCTATCACCAGGCCCGCGCCCACGGTCTGCCCGCACTGGCTGGTGCCGCCGCCGCGCGGAATGATGGGCACTTGCAGGTCGCGGCAGATGTCCAGCGCGGTTTTCACATCGGCATCGGTGCGCGGCACGAACACCCCCACCGGCGTCACCTGGTAGATGGACGCGTCGGTGGCGTAGCGCCCGCGGTCCGCCGGCGAGAACAGCACCTCGCCCTGGGTTTCGGCAGCCAGCCGCGCGGCCAGCCGGCCGGCGACCTCATTGCTGACGCGGGCCACGTCGTCATAAGCCTGGGCCGCGGCCTCGCGGCTGATCTTGAGGGGAAGGGGGGCGTTCATCGCGGCGTTTCGCCTTTTTTCTGTGGGGGCTGTGGGGAGGGATGGGCGGTCCGGGCCGCTGGCCCGGCTACCGGCTCAGGCCTTGGCGCTTTCCGCCACGGCGGTACGCAGCTGCTGCACCACGACATCGCGCTTGTTGGCCAGGTGGTCCAGCAGCACGCGGCGCATGGCCGCCGCGTCGCGCGCCTCCAGGGCCTCAATCATCTGCTCGTGTTCTTTCACGGCCGCTTTCCACTTTTCCTCGTCCTGGTTGGAGCGAAAACGCAGTGCCTGCAGGCGCGCATTGACCTGCGCGTAGGTGCTGGCCAGCACCGGGTTCTTGGCCGCGGCGTTGATGGCGTTGTGGATCGCGGCGTTGAGCCGGTAGTAATTGGGCAGGTCGCGGCGCGTGTAGGCGGCCAGCATTTCGAAATGCATGGCCTTGATCTCGGCCAGTTCGGCCGCGGTGATGCGTTCGGCCGCCAGTTCGCCCGACTGTGCTTCCAGCCCGGCCATCACCTCGAAGGTGTTGAGCACGTCGGCTTCCGTCAGCTCCACCGCGATCGCGCCGCGATTGGGCAGCAGCTCCACCAGGCCTTCGGCGGCCAGCATCTTGATGGCCTCGCGCAGCGGCGTGCGCGAGACGTTGAGCACCTCGCTGAGCTCACGTTCATTGAGCTTGGCGCCGGGCAGGATGCGGTTTTCCACCAGCATCTGGCGCAGCCGGTGCGCGACCTGTTCGTGCAGTGCCGCACGCGGGATAGGGATGATTTCAGCAACCATGTGGAAATTTTGTATGCAAAAAATACCCCTGTCAAATCAATTTGTAGTCCTTTGATGGCTTGACAAATGAATTTTGTATGCAAAAAATAGAGACTTACTTCAGGAGCAGACCGCCATGTTGACGCTTGACTTTCACCCCACGGGACGTCATTTCTTGCAGATTCCCGGCCCCTCGCCGGTGCCGGACCGCATCCTGCGGGCCATGAGCCTGCCCACCATAGACCACCGGGGCCCTGAATTCGCCGCACTGGGGCTGAAAGTGCTGGCAGACATCAAGAAGATCTTCCAGACCAAACAGCCCGTCATCATCTACCCGGCCTCCGGCACCGGCGCCTGGGAAGCGGCCCTGTCCAACACCCTGAACCCCGGCGACCACGTGCTGATGTACGAAACCGGCCATTTCGCCGCGCTGTGGCAAAAGCTGGCCGCGCGCCTGGGCCTGAAGACCGAAGTCATCAGCTATCCCGGCGCCGACGTCTGGCGCCACGGCGTGCAGGCCGCGCTGATCGAGGAGCGCCTGAAGGCCGACACCCAGCACAGCATCAAGGCCGTCTGCGTGGTGCACAACGAAACCTCCACCGGCGTCACCAGCAACATCGCCGCCGTGCGCAAGGCCATGGACGCCGCCAGACACCCGGCGCTGCTGCTGGTCGACACAATTTCCGGCCTCGCCTCCGCCGACTACCGCCATGACGAGTGGGGCGTCGACGTCAGCATCAGCGGCTCACAAAAAGGCCTGATGCTGCCGCCCGGCATCAGCTTCAATGCCGTCTCCGCCAAGGCCGTCGAGGCCAGCAAGAAGGCCACGCTGCCCAAGGCCTTCTGGGCCTGGGACGAGATCATCGAGATGAACAAGACCGGCTACTGGCCGTCCACCCCCAACACCAACCTGCTGTACGCGCTCAGCGAAGCCTGCGACATGCTGCTCGAGCACGGCCTGGAAACGGTCTTCGCGCGGCACCAGCGCTGGGCCGTCGGCGTGCGCGCGGCGGTCAAGGCCTGGGGCCTGCAGATCCAGTGCGCCGACCCGTCCGTCTATTCGCCGGTGCTGACCGGCGTGATGACGCCTGAGGGCGTGGACGCCGACGCGGTGCGAAAGATCATTTACGAACGCTTTGACTGCTCGCTCGGCACCGGCCTCGGCAAGGTCAAGGGCAAGATGTTCCGCATCGGCCACCTCGGCGACTGCAACGACCTTACGCTGATGGCCGCGCTGAGCGGCTGTGAAATGGGCCTGAAACTTGCGGGTGTCAAACTCGCGGGTTCTGGCGTGCAAGCCGCCATGGAGCATTTTTCCAGCCATGCGGCCGTGGTGCCGCAGCGCAAGGCTGCTTGAGGCGGATCTGACAAACGCGTGAAAAGGACGCTTGTTTACAACGCCAATATTCACGTCACGTTAACCCGCCAAACTGTCACCGAGCTTTTTACATTACCGATCAGGAAGGGAAACCATGCAACGCAGAACCTTTATCAGCGCGACGGCGGCCACGGCCGCCATGGTGGCATCGCCCATGCTCAGGGCGCAAACCCTGCCGTCCGGGCCGGTCCGCATCGTTGTGGGGTTTCCGCCCGGCGGCGGCACCGACGCGCTGGCGCGTGTGGTCGGCCAGAAGCTCTCCACCATGTGGAACATTTCGGTGGTGATTGAAAACAAGGGCGGCGCCGCCGGTGTCATCGCGGCCGACTACGTGGCCAAGCAGCCCGGCGACGGCAACACCTTGCTCATGGCCCACATCAACAGCCACGCGCTGGCGCCGGCTCTCGGCATCAAGCTGGGCTACAACCCCGAGCGCGACTATGTGCCCATCAGCATGGTCGGCGTCACGCCCAATATGCTGATCTGCAACGCCGACCAGCCCGCCAAGACCGTCAAGGACCTGGTCGCGCTGTGCAAGGCCAAACCGGGGCAGATCAGCTTCGCCTCGGCCGGTGGCGGCTCGGCCCAGCACTTTGCGCTCGAGATGTTCAAGCTGCAGGCGAAGATCTTCGCGCTGCACATTCCTTACCGCGGCTCCGGCCCGGCCCTGGTCGACCTGATCGGCGGGCAGGTCAACTACTGCTTCGAGACCATGACCTCGGCCACGCCCCACGTCAAGAGCGGCAAGGCCATCGCGCTGGCGCAGACGCGCCTGAAGCGCGCCAAAGGCCATCCCAATGTGCCCACCATGGCCGAGTCGGGCTTTCCCGGCTTCGAGGCGACAGTGTGGTACGGCCTCATGGGCCCGTCCAAGATGCCGCCGGCCATGGTGCAGCGCATGAACGAAGACGTCAACAAGGTACTGGCCATGTCCGACGTGCAGGAAAAAATGGACCAGTACGGTGCCGAAGACGGCGGCGGCAGCACCGAGAAGTTTGCCTCCTTCATCAAGGCAGAGCAGAAGAAATGGGCGCAGGTGGCCGAGCAAGCCAAGGTCAAGG
The DNA here is from genome assembly GCF_056405515.1 of Polaromonas sp. P1_G2. Lineage (NCBI taxonomy): Bacteria > Pseudomonadati > Pseudomonadota > Betaproteobacteria > Burkholderiales > Comamonadaceae > Polaromonas > Polaromonas sp. P1_G2. Next base: position 7,863 of record NZ_JBFUBY010000075.1, on the reverse strand, counting down.
TTGACGCTTGATACTGCGTCCCTGGGATGGAACCGGCCTCGGGCCGGTTTTTTTATTAACAACAAACAAGTTTTTCAACAACAAGGGTAGGGATCGTTTCATGACAGTTGTGAATTTTTCAAGGGCCGGCCGTCTGCTGGCCGGGTTTTTCCTGTGCGCCGCCAGCGTGGGCGCCTCGGCCGACATCATCCTGGGCCACTCGGGCGACCTCTCCGGCACCAGCGCAGCGCTCACCACCGACTACGTGCGCGGCATGAACGCCTACTTTGACGACGTCAACAAAAAGGGCGGCATACGCGGCGAGAAGATCAAGCTCGTCAGCCTGGACGACGGCTTCAACCCTGACAAGACCGCCGACAACACCAAGGCGTTGATCGAGCAGAACGCGGTGGCCCTGGTGGGTTTTCGCGGCACCGCCAATATGCTGAAGATCGTGCCCATCGTGCAGGGCGCCGGCATTGCCCAGATCGGCAACACCAGCGGCGCCAAATCGCTGCGCGACCCTTTTGTGCCCAACCTCYTCCATGTGCGCGCCAGCACCACCGATGAGATCGAGGCCGCCGTCAACCACGCCTGGACCATAGGCATTAACAAGATCGCCGTCGCCTACCAGGACGACGCCTTCGGCAAGGAAGGCCTGGAGGCCCTCAATGCCGCCATGCAAAAGCGCAATGCCGCGCCCGCCGCCGTGGCACCCGTGCCGCGCGGCACGGTGGACGTGGCCAAGGCAGTGGACCTGATCGCCGCCGCCCAGCCGCAGGCCGTGATCCTGATCGCCCAGGCCAAACCGAATGCCGCTTTCATCAGGGCTTACAAGGCCAAGGGCGCGAGCGCGCAGTTCATGGTGCTCAGCGTGTCCTCCGGCCTGCATGCCGAACTCAAGGAGTCTGCCGCCGGCACCATCGCCTCCCAGGTCGTGCCTTACCCCTTCACCGAACTGGGCAACGCCGCCGTGAAGGAATACCAGGCCGTGATCTCGGGAACTGCCGACAAGAAGTTCAGCTACAACAGCATGGAGGGTTTCCTCAACGCCAAGCTGGTGGTGCGCGCGCTGCAGAAGACGCCGGCACCCGTCACGCGCGCCAAGCTCATCAGCACGCTGGAGTCTTTCACCAACGAAGACCTGGGCGGCTTCGCGGTGACCTACAGCAAGCAGAGCAACCTGGGTTCGCGATTCGTCAACTTGACGATGATTCGCGCCGACGGTACTTTCGCGCGTTAAGGCACAGCGGGCTCAAGCCGAAGGCGGCGGCGTCTTCGGTTCGTAATCGCACCAGGGCGCCACCGCGCATTGCCAGCACAGCGGCTTGCGCGCGACGCATACATAGCGCCCGTGCAGGATCAGCCAGTGGTGCGCGTCCACCAGGTAGTCGGTGGGCACGCGCTTGAGCAGGTTCATCTCGACTTCCAGTGGGTTTTTGCCCGGCGCCAGGCCGGTGCGGTTGCTCACGCGGAAGATGTGCGTGTCCACCGCCATCACCGCCTCGCCGAAGGCCGAGTTCAGCACCACATTGGCCGTCTTGCGGCCCACGCCCGGCAGGGCCTCCAGCGCCTCGCGCGTGCGCGGCACCTGGCCACCGTGCTGCTTCACCAATATCTCGCAGGTCGCCAACAGGTTTTTGGCCTTGGTGCGGTACAGGCCTATGGTGCGGATGTAAGACTCCAGCCCCTCAAGTCCCAGATCGAGGATGGCCTGCGGCGTATTCGCCACCGGGTAGAGCTTGCGTGTGGCCTTGTTCACGCCAACGTCGGTCGCCTGTGCGCTCAGCAGCACGGCGGCCAGCAGCTCGAACACGCTGGTGTATTCGAGCTCCGTCACCGGCATCGGGTTGGCGGCCTTGAGGGTGGCAAAGAACGGGGCGATGTCTTCTTTTTTCATGCACCGCAGTGTATCGGTGCAGGCCGGCCGGCGCCGCCGGGGCCGTCGGCCGCGGTCTCAGGCCGCCATGCGCGGCACGTCCCACACCGAGCTCGGCGGCTCGCCGGCGCGCTGGAGCTGCGCCTGCACCGCCTGCCAGATGGCATTGCAGTCGTCGGGCCTGGCGGTGCCGGCAGCCAGGTAGGCGATGTGCGCCGCCTGGGCCGCGGCCTGCATGCGCTCGTGGGTTTCAGCATTCGGCGCGATGCCCAGCAGGGCCGGCGTGGCCGGCAGGCCCTCGCAGGCCGCGGTCATGCGGCCCATCAGCGCGTCGTCGAATTTGGGCGTGCCGCTGAACAGCATCACAAAATGCGGYCAGTCCGGCAGGAAGGCGCGGCGCAGCCCGTGGGTCAGGCCGTTGCGCGCCACCGCGATCATGCGGCAGGGATGGCCGCTTTCCATGAATTCCACGTACTCGCTGCTGCCGTCCATGTCCTGTTCGCCCGCGAAGCGCCGCTTGGCCACGGTCCCGCCGGTGCGCTGCGCCAGCCAGCCGACCATGGCGAAGGCCTCATTGCCGCCGGCCGCGCAAATGCCGACCCGGTGGAAAGCTTCGGGGTCGGCCAGGCCTTGCGCCTGCGGCAACTGCATGGGCGCCGACAGGCGCCGCAGCACGGAGGAGGGCCCGTACTGCACGCCTTTTTCGAACTGCTCGCGCRGCGCCACCACGCGGCGGCCGAACTGCACGGCCGACTCGGTGGCCTGCGACATCACCATGGACCAGGGCGTGGGCAGGATGCGCCGGCCCCGGCTCAGGTGCAGGGTATGCGGCGAGTGGTGGCGCGGGTCCTCGGCCACGCGCTGCAGCAGGACCCGCAGCGCCGTCGACGGGCCTTCCACCCAATGGATGAACCAGCCGCTCTGGTACTGCAGGATCGCGTGGATACCGTCCACGGCGTTGTGGCGCAGCGAGTGCGCGCGGATGTCCTCCATCTGCGCGTAGATGCCTTCCTTCATGTGGCAGATGCTGGCCGTCACCACACGCTCGACTTCCGCTTGTCCAGGACTCGCCGCATAGGGCGCGATGCTGTTCACCATGAGGCCATCCTGCCCCATAAGCAAAATCCGCGTCAATCCCCGCCCCTAAAGGGTGCAGGTGAATAGTGGCAAAAATGCCGCGCCAACAGGGCTGCAACATTTTCTTGCAACTCGGCGCTGGCCTTGCGTGCATGATGCGGCGCCGCTGGGAGACACACCCATGAATGCGACCGGCGCGGGTCATTACGGGGGTTGACCCGGCCTGAACTGCTTTAGCATCGCAGCCATGAAAGCTCACACTCTTTTACGCCTGCTGGCCGCCTCGCTGGCCGCCACATTGCTTGTCAGCTGCGCCGCCGCGCCCGGCAACGCGCCGCGCCCCAAACTGGTGGTGTTCCTGGTCGTCGACGGCCTGCCGCAACGCCAGGTGCTGGACTACCGGGACCAGCTCGCGCCCGACGGCTTCGCGCGCTTCCTGGACCGCGGCGCCTGGTTCGCCAACGCGCACTACGGCCATGCATTCACTGTCACCGCGGCCGGCCACGCCACCATGCTGACCGGCGCCTATCCGCAGCGCACCGGCATCATCGGCAACGACTGGCGCGACCCGCTCACGGCCGAACCGGTGTACTGCACCGGCGACACTTCGGCCACCTACATAGGCCACAAGACCAACGCGCTCGACGGAACCAGCCCGAAAAACCTCAAGGCCGAAACCGTCGGCGACGTGCTGCGCCGCGTCGACAGCCGCTCCAAGGTCATCGGCATCTCGGGCAAGGACCGCGGCGCCATCCTGCCGGCCGGCAAGACCGGCATCGCCTATATGTATATGGGCGCGACAGGGCAGTTCGCCTCCAGCACCCACTACATGGCCGCGCATCCGGCCTGGGTCGACAGCTACAACGCCGCCAAGCCGGCCGACCGCTATTTCAAGACTGAATGGAAAGCCTTGCTGCCCGAAGCCGCCTACGCTCGCTCGCTGCCCGACCAGCAGCCCTGGTACGGCCCCGCGGGCGGCGGCCTGCCGGCCATGTTCGGCGCGAAGGAAGACGCGGCGCCCGGCCCGCGCTTTTACAACTCGCTGCTGCGCGGTCCGTTTGTCGATGCCATGTCGCTGGACTTCGCGCGCGCCGCCATCGCCGGCGAGCAGCTCGGCCAGGACGACATCCCCGACATCCTCTCGGTCAGCCTCTCCGGCCACGACTACGTGAACCACGCCTTCAGCGCCGAGTCGCGCCTCTCGCATGACCATTTTCTGCAGCTGGACCGCCTGCTGCAGTCCTTCTTCCAGGACCTGGACGCGCGCATCGGCAAGGACAATTACATCGCCGTGCTCACTGCCGACCACGGCTTCATGCCCGCGCCCGAATACAACGCCAGCCAGGGCCGCGAGTCCGGTCGCATCAACGGCAGCCAGGTGCTGGGCCGCATCAATGTCGGGCTGGAAAAACGTTTCGGTGAAGGCACATGGGCCGCGGGCTTCTCGGGCTCCAGCGTGCTGCTCAACAAACAGCTCATCACGCAAAAGCGGGCCGATGCCGACGCCGTGGCCGAGGAAACCCGCGCGCTGCTGATGGCCGAGCCCGGCTTCGCCGCGGCCTATACCCGGCGCGAGCTGCTAAGCGGCAGCCGCGCCGGCGCGCCTTTCTTCGAGCAGATCCGCAAATCCTGGCACCCCGACGTGTCCGGTGAGGTGCAATATTCGCCCAAGCCCGGCTGGATGTTCGGCAATACGGTTGCCACGCACGGCTCGCCCCATCCCTATGACACCCAGGTGCCCATCCTGGTCTACGGCCCTGCCTGGGTCAAGCCCGGCCGCATCGATGCGCGCGTGGAAGTGGTGGACATCGCGCCCACGCTGTCGCGCGTGCTGCGCATCGCGCCGCCCTCATCGGCTGAAGGCAAGTTGCTGCCGCTGCCAGGTTTGTAAGAGCCGTTTTTAAAGGGCAGGGCGCTTAGCCGCTCTTTTTCACGGCGCGCTTGCGCGCTGGCGCCATGCCATCGCCCGACTGCCGTATGGCGGCGATCAATTGCGTTGTGAAGTCCAGCACCAGCGGCGCCAGCGTCTGGCCGTGCAGCGACAGCACCTGCAGCACGCGCTGGCTCAGTTGCGGCTCGGCAAAGGGCACGGCGACCAGCTGGCCCTGGCGTATCAGGTGCGCGGCCGTCAGGTAGCCCGACAGCATGATGTCGCCGCTGCGCACGCTGGGCAGTAGGGCTGACGAAAAATTGCTGACCACCGAGGTTTGGTACTCCAGGCCCTGGATGCTGGCCACCATGTCGAAGAGCTGGCGGCCCGTCATGCCCTTGGCGCTGATGCCCAGCGGGTATTTCACGACATCCGCCGCCGTCACCACGCGGGCCCGCGCCAGTGGATGCGTGGGCAGCATCAGGGCGTRGATGGGCGCGGTGGCCGCATGCCGCACCGTCACGCCTTTTTCGGGCGCCACGGTGTATTTGAGCGCCACGTCGGTCTCGCCCTGCAGCAGCAGTCGGCTCACCGCTTCGGGCGAGCCCACGCTGAGCTCGATCAGCGCCTCGGGGTGGCTGCGGCGAAAGCCGGTCATGACTTCCGGCATGAAACCCGTCGCGAAGCCCTCGGTGCAGGCCACCCGCACGCGCCGCGCGCTGAAGCCGGCCAGGCCGCGCACCTGCTCCATCACGCGTTCGGCGTCGTCGCTGCCCGCGCGCACATGGGCCATCAGGCGCTCGCCCGCGTCCGTGGGCACCATGCCGCGGGCCCTGCGCTCGAACAGCGCGCAGCCCAGCTGGTCCTCCAGCTTGCCGACCTGGCGGCTCACGGCCGAAGCCGCCACGTGCAGCTGCGCCGCGGCCTGGCTGACCGAGCCGGTGCGGGCCACCTCGAGGAAGTAGCGGATCTGCGTGCTGAAAAAAGAGGTTTTCATGCGAAGGCACCTGGCAGGTGAAAGCCGTGGTTTGCTGAAAAGGCAATGGCTTGTTGCGATATCTCTCATTGTAGTAAGCCCCGATTCTTCCTACATTTGGTTGCATGCCGCGCTCCACGCCGCGCGGTCCCTATAAAACGGTGAAACATGCTGAGATCAGATTGCCTTGATGCCGCCGCGGCCTGGTTTGACGACGGCCATTTTTTCGACGTCCTGCAAAGGCGCGTCGCGCTGCGCACCGAAAGCGACAGCGGCAAACCCAACCCCGCGCTGGCCGGCTACCTGCACGGCGAGATGACCGACTCGCTGCGCGCGCTCGGCTTTTCCTGCAGCGTCATGCCCAATCCGGTCGAGGGCGCCGGGCCATTCCTGGTCGCGCGGCGCGTGGAGGATGCGGCGCTGCCCACGGTGCTCACCTACGGCCACGGCGACGTGGTCAGCGGCCAGGAAGGGCGCTGGCGCGAAGGGCTGCAGCCCTGGGAACTGGTGCGTGAAGGCGAGCGCTGGTATGGCCGCGGCACCGCCGACAACAAGGGCCAGCACACCGTCAACCTCGGCGCGCTGGCCAGCGTGATCAAGGCGCGCGGCGGCCGCCTCGGCTACAACGCCACGCTGCTGCTCGAGATGGGCGAGGAAGCCGCCTCGCCCGGCCTGCACGCCTTTTGCGAAAGCCAGCGCGCGCAGCTCAAAGCCGACCTGCTGATCGCCTGCGACGGCCCGCGCGTGCACGCCGACAAACCCACGCTGTTCCTGGGTTCGCGCGGCGCGGTCAATTTCAGCCTGCGCCTGCGCGCGCGCGACAAGGCCTACCACTCGGGCAACTGGGGCGGCGCCTTGCTCAACCCGGCCAGCGTGCTGGCTGGCGCCGTGGCCTCGCTGGTCGATGCGCGCGGGCGCATCCAGGTCCCGGCCCTCAAGCCGCGCGTGCTGCCCCCGTCGGTGCGCCGCGCGCTGGCCGGTGTGGCCATAGGCGGCGGTGCGGACGACCCGCTGCCCGACGCCGGCTGGGGCGAGCCCGGCCTCAGCGCGGCCGAACGCCTGATGGGCTGGAACACGATCGAAGTGCTGGCGCTGGGCGCCGGCTCGCCGCAGCGTCCCGTCAACGCGATTCCTGCCGAGGCCGTGGCCCATTGCCAGCTGCGCTTTGTGGTCGGCACGCCCCACCAGGATCTCGCCGACATCCTGCGCAAGCACCTGGACCGCTACGGCTTCAACCGCGTCGAGATCGAGATCACGCTCACCGGCGCGGCCACGCGCCTGGACCTGGACCACCCCTGGGTGGGCTGGGCGCAACGCTCCATCGCGCAGAGCAGCGGCAAGCCGGTCGTCACGCTGCCCAACCTGGCCGGTTCCTTGCCAAACGACGTGTTCGCCGACCTGCTGGGCCTGCCCACGCTGTGGGTGCCGCACTCCTACCCGGCCTGCGCGCAGCACGCGCCCGACGAACACCTGCTGGCGCCCGTGGCCCGCGAAGGCCTGCGCATCATGGCCGGCCTCTACTGGGACCTGGGCGAACCCGCCGGGCTGCCCTGGCATGCCGCGCCGGCAGCCGCCTGAGTTGTTGCCTGTTGTTGTGTGTTGTGTTGTTGTTGCCACCCCCACCGGAGATGCCCATGCCTTCCGATTCATGCCGCTCGCTGCTTCACGCGGTCTTGATAGCCGCCGCCTGCTTCACCTTCGTGCTTCCGGGCCTGGCACAGGCACAGGCCTGGCCCGCCAAGCCGATACGGATGGTGGTTCCCTTTCCGCCGGGCGGCGGCACCGACGTGGCGGCCCGCATCATCGGCGAGCGGCTCAGCGCCCGCCTGGGCCAGCCCGTGATCATCGACAACAAGCCCGGCGCCGCCACGGCCATTGGCGTGGGCATGGTGATCGCGGCCGAGCCCGACGGCTACACGCTGCTGTTCTCGGGCTCCACCAGCTACACCGTCAACCCTGCCGTGCGCAGCAAGCTGGGCTACGACCCCTTCAAGCAGCTCTCGCCCATCGCCATGGTCGCGCGCACGCCGCTGGTGCTGGTGACCTCGGCCACCGGGCCCTACAAAACCCTCAAGGATGTTA
>NZ_JBFUBY010000074.1:0-15568 GCF_056405515.1 Polaromonas sp. P1_G2 | reverse complement strand
CCGCAAAAAGTGGTGGCGCCGGCCGGCCAATACCAGCAGACGCTGCCGCAAGGACGCACTTTCCAGCTTTTGCGCCTCCGCATAGACCCCGCCCTGGGGCTGATTCCTGAAATCAGCGGCAACCGGTTGATCGTTTCGGTGCGCCTCATGCGCCACGGCGAAGACGACCGGCTGCATGCCAGCACCGACGATTCGGCGTTTGAGTTGACCCTCTGTTCCTGATCCGCGGGCTCGCCAACCACCGGCCTCCTTTCCGATTGATCCCCCAGACTTGTCCTGAAACATGCCTGTGACGAAAAAAGACTCCCCACCCGTCAAGCTGGTCGTGTGCCCGGGCTGCGGCGGCGAAAGCGTTTACGCGCCCAGCAACCCTTTTCGCCCTTTTTGCAGCGAGCGCTGCAAAAACATCGACCTGGGCGCCTGGGCCAGCGAAGGCTTCCGCCTGCCGGCGGACACGCCGCCCGACGACGAGGTTTTCGGCGATCCCAAGCTGCAATAGAATTTGCCGAGGCGCGCGGTGTCAGCCGCGTTTGATAAAAGCAAAAAAGAGAGGGAGCGAAAAATGAACATCAAGTCTTTGATGAGACCCGTCCTGGCCGCGCTCATGGCGGCCGCTTTGGCGGCAAGCCATGCCCAGGCGCAGACCCAGCCGGCACCGGAGGGCGAGAAGCCCGCCAAGTCCAAATCCAAAAAAGCCGCCAAATCTGGCAGTAAAGCCAAATTCATCCCGGGCTCCGGTGAAACGGTCGCCCAGCGCACCGCCCGCCTCAAGCGTGAATGCAAGGGTGCCGTGGATGCGGGCGCCTGCTCCGGCTACACGCGCTGACCGGTATTTGAAGAGGGCGGGCCGGCGGATAGTACCGCTGGTATCGCGCCTTGGCCGCCGGGCCGCTCAGGCGGCGGGTGTGCCCAGCACCTGCTGGAGTTCGCCGCTCTGGTACATCTCCATCATGATGTCCGAGCCGCCGATGAATTCACCCTTCACATACAGCTGGGGGATGGTGGGCCAGTTGCTGAATTCCTTGATGCCGTGGCGGATTTCCTCGTCTTCCAGCACGTTCACGGTGGCGGGCTTGTTCACGCCGCAGGCCTTCAGGACCTGGATGGCGCGGCCGGAGAAACCGCACATGGGAAACTGGGCCGTGCCTTTCATGAAAAGGACCACGTCGCTGGATTTGACGATTTCGGCGATGCGTTGCTGGGTGGGGTCTATGGTGCTCATGGTGAAATCCTTTGCAAATCCGTGGGGGTAGGGGCTTGGGCCCCGCGCCAGCCCGGTATCAGGGCAGGCGACTTCAATTAGATGGAATCTGGGAAGCAGAATTCAACAGGCCGATTATCCCGCCGTTTCGCATCCCGCGTGGCGGCCTCACTCGCCCACCCATAGCCCGCCCGAGCAGCGCGCAATGCCGGCCAAGTCCAGCTGGCTCTGGACTTGCGCAAAGCCTGCCTGGGCCAGCAGATTGCACACCGCCTCGGCCTGGTCGTAGCCATGCTCCAGCAGCAGCCAGCCGCCCGGCAGAAGGTGGCCGGGCGCCTGCCGCACGATTTCGCGGATATCGTCCAGCCCGTCGGTGCCGGCGGCCAGGGCGGACAGGGGCTCATAGGCCAAGTCCTCCAGATGATGATCAGCGCTGGCGATATAAGGCGGGTTGCTGACGATCAGGTGAAAGTGTCCGCTAACTTCCTCTAGCCAGTGGCTCTGGAGGAAATCCAGACCCAGCCCGAGGCGGGAGGCGTTACCCCGGGCCACCTCCAGCGCCCCCGCGCTCGCGTCCACGGCCACGACATTGGCCTGGCGGCCTTCTGTTTGCAGGCTGTGCGCGATGGCCAGCGCAATCGCACCGCTGCCGGTACCCAGGTCCAGCACCGTCGGCACCGGCGGCATGTCGAGGGCCTGCAGCCGCTCAAGCGCCCAGCCCACCAAGGTTTCAGTGTCGGGCCTCGGCACCAGCACGCGGGCGTCCACCTGAAGCGTGAGACCGAAAAACTCCTTGTAGCCGACGATGTAAGCCAGGGGCTCCCCGGCGATCCGGCGCAGGCACATGGCCCGGAAGTCTTCAGCGGCCCGGTCCGGCAGGACATCGGTGTCATGCGCCAGCAGCCAGGCCCGCGCGTCGCCGGGCCTGCCCAGCGCATACAGCAGCAGCAGCTGGGCGTCCAGCCGATCCAGCCCTTGGGACTGGGCGGCGGCCAGGGCTTGCGCGCAGTTTGGCGGGTTCACGGCGAACGCCTCAAAGCCCGCTGTTAGCGGTTTCCAGCTCGGCGAGCTGCTCGGCGCCGCGCGCCACCTGCAGCGCGGTGATCACGTCGCCCAGGTCGCCTTCCATGATGGTCAGCAGCTTGTACAGCGTGAGGTTGATGCGGTGGTCGGTCAGCCGGCCCTGCGGGAAGTTGTAGGTGCGGATGCGGTCGCTGCGGTCACCCGTGCCGACCAGGCCCTTGCGCAGGGCCGCGTCCTTGGCGGCGCGCTCGGCACGGTCTTTTTCATGGATGCGGGCGGTCAGCACCTTGAGCGCCTGGGCCTTGTTGCTGTGCTGGCTGCGCCCTTCCTGGCATTCGGCGACGATRCCGGTCGGGATRTGCGTGATRCGCACSGCCGARTCGGTSKTGTTGATGTGCTGGCCACCGGCGCCACTGGCGCGGTAAGTGTCTATACGCAGGTCGGCCGGGTTGATCTGGATGGCCACCGCCTCGTCAGGCTCCGGCATCACGGCCACGGTACAGGCGCTGGTGTGGATGCGGCCCTGGGTTTCGGTGGCCGGCACGCGCTGCACGCGATGGCCGCCCGACTCGAACCGCAGCTTGCCGTAGACACCTACGCCCATGGCATCGGCGGCGCCCTCGATGCGCAGCACCACCTCCTTGTAGCCACCCAGCTCGCTCGGCGACTCGCTGATGATCTCGACCTGCCAGCGGTTGCGCTCGGCAAAACGGGTGTACAGGCGGAACAGGTCGCCGGCGAACAGCGCCGACTCATCGCCACCGGTGCCGGCGCGGATTTCGACAAAGGCCGGGCGCAGGTCGTCAGGGTCCTTGGGGATCAGCATCAGCTGCAGCGCTTCGTCGATGGCTGCGATGTCGGCCTTGGCCGCGTCAATCTCTTCCTCGGCCATGGCGGCCATCTCGGGGTCGTCTTTCGCGTCGGCCAGCATGCTTTCGGCACCGGCCAGGTCGGCCTCGCGGCCGGTCAGCCGCGTGTACTGCTCGGCGATCACACTGGCTTCTGCGTGCTCCCGGGTCAGGGCACGAAAACGGTCCAGGTCGCTGACCACGTCGCTGGCGGACAGCAAGGCGTCCAGTTCGTGCAGCCTCAGAAGCTGGCGGTCCAGGGTTTGGCGAAGAAAGGGTTTCATGGGAATGGAGGCCGGAAAAGCCGAAAAGGGTGCCGCAAGGCCGTCAACAAGGGCGCCGGCTGACGCCGGCAGGGGAGGTCAGCGCTGTGGCGGGCGCTAACGCTCTTTGTCGTCGGGCTTGATCTTGGGCAGCTGGCCGCGCAAAAACAGCCGAGAGACAGCCTGCGCCGTGGCTTCGCGGCTACTGGCGTCGCCGGCATGCAACTCGGCCAGGGTGCCGTGCAGCATCTTCTGGGTCAGGCCGCGGGTCAGTGCATCCAGCACGGTGTCTATGGGTTCGCCTCGGGCGAGCAACTTCTTGGCCCGGACGATTTCGGCGGCGCGCCATTCGTCGGTCTGCGCATTGAGCTGCTGGATCAGCGGCACGCTGCGGCGCTGGCCCAGCCAGTGCATGAAGTTCTGCACGCCGGCGTCGATGATAACTTCGGCCTGGGCCACGGCGGCCTTGCGGCTGTCCTTGCCGGTCTGCACCACGTGCGCCAGGTCGTCCACCGTGTAGAGGTAGATGTCGGGCAGGGCCTTGACTTCGGGTTCGATGTCGCGCGGCACGGCCAGGTCGACCATGAACATGGGGCGATGCTTGCGCAGCTTGACGGCGCGCTCGACGGCACCCAGGCCGATGATGGGCAGCGTGCTGGCGGTGCAGCTGATCACCGCGTCGAATTCGTGCAGGCGGCTGGGCAGGTCGGCCAGGCGCATGACTTCCGCGCCGAAGCGGCCGGCCAGCTTTTCGCCGCGCTCCAGCGTGCGGTTGGCAATCGCCATGGCTTTCGGGTTTTTGGCGGCGAAGTGAGTGGCCGCCAGGTCAATCATCTCGCCGGCGCCGACAAACAGCACCTTGATATCGCTGAGGTTCTCAAACAGCTGGCCGGCCAGGCGCACGCTGGCCGCCGCCATGCTGATGCTGTGCGCGCCGATTTCGGTGCTGCTGCGCACCTCCTTGGCCACGGCAAAGGAGCGCTGGAACAGCTGGTGCAGCGTGGTGCCCATGGCGCCGGCGTCTTCGGCGGCGCGCACCGCGTCTTTCATTTGCCCCAGGATCTGCGGTTCGCCCAGCACCATGGAGTCGAGGCCGCTGGCCACGCGAAAGGCGTGGCGGGCGACCTGGTCGCCCTGCAGCGTGTAGGCATGCGAGCGCAGCAGGGCGGGCGAAACGCCGCCGTTGTGCGCCAGCCACTCCAGGGTGTGGTCCAGGTCCGTGTTGTCGCCGGCGCAGTAGATTTCGGTGCGGTTGCAGGTGGAGAGCAGCGTCGCCTCAGGCTGGCGCGCCAGCGAGGCACGCAGGCCGCGCAAAGTGGGCTCGACCTGGTCCAGGGCGTAGGCAAAGCGCCCGCGCAAATCGAGCGGTGCGGTGTTATGGTTTAGCCCAAGGGCCCAGACTGACATCCTCCGATTATAAAATTGAAGCGGCCGGCCCGGCTGGAAGCCCTGACAATCGCCTTGACAGCCCTTTTTWCGAGGCTTTTTGGGATGCTTCCCGGCGATTTTTCAATCTTCCCCAAGCGAATGACCTTTTACCTGCTGGCCAACCACCTGTTCAACCTTGTCCTGCCGGCCGCCGTGGTCGCCGTGCTGTTGGTGCTATCCAGCCGCGTGTTTGGCGGAGTTTTCAGGTCTAAAAACCCCGTGGCCGCCACTTGGTGGGCGCAGGCGGCGATTGTTTTCGCCGTGAATGTGCTGGTGCTGGTCGCCGGCCTGGTGTTCTTCGGCCATGACGGCAAGATGCTGACCTATGCCGCAATGGTGGCCGGCGCGGCGCTTTGCCAGTGGGTACTTTTGGGCGCCTGGAAAAACTGAAAGCCTAGTCAGGCTTGAAGACGTTCACCGCGTCAGTGATGATGCCGTCGGTGCCCAGTGCCAGCAGCCTCWGCACATTGGCCTCGTCGTTGACGGTGTAGCTCAGCAGCTTGAAGCCGGCTTTTTTGGCTTGCGCCACCGTGTCGGCGTTCCACAGTTTGTGGTTGCAGACTATCGCCACACAGCCCAGCCCGGCCGCGGTTTCCAGCCAGCTGGCGGGGAGTTCGTCGAGCAGCAGGCCGCGCGGCAATTGGGGCTGCGCGGTACGGGCCGCTTCAAGCGACAGCGGCTGGAAGGACGTCAGCAGCGGCGGAACCGCCGTGCCCTGCCAGAGCCGGGCCGCTTCATTGGCCACGACGGTGCCGGTATGGCTCTCTACGCCCGGTGTGGGTTTAATTTCGATGTTCAGGAAATAGCCCTTGTCCAGGCAAAAGCGGGCGATGCGCTCAAAGCTGGCCAGGCCTTCGGCGGCAAAGGCCGGCGAATGCCAACCCCCAGCGTCGAGCTTTGCCAGAGCCTCCCAGTTCAGCTCACCGGCCACGCCCTTGCCATTGCTGGTGCGCTCCAGCGTGGCGTCGTGCAGCAAAAACGGGATGCCATCGGCGCTGAGCTTCACGTCGCACTCAAACATGCGGTAGCCATGGCTGGCGCCCAGCATGAAAGAGGCCAGGGTGTTTTCAGGCGCCAGCTTGCCGGCGCCGCGGTGCGCCACCCAGCGGGGATAGGGCCAGTTGGAGGCGGTCACGGGATTCGTCATGGCGCAATTACAGCCGTTTGCCCGTCTCGGCGTCGAACCAGTGCAGGCGGTCCGCGCGCGGCGTGACGTGGATGGTCGCGCCGATTTCAGGCGCCGTCGACAGGCTTTCGTCGGTGCGCACGATGATGGCTTCGCCGCCCATGCGGCAATACACCAGCCGCTCGGCACCCAGCATTTCAATCGTGTCGACTTGCACCGCCCAGCCGGTGGCGCCAACCTGCAGGTGCTCGGGCCGTATGCCCAGGATGGCGCCCGGCTTGCCACCGAAGTCGGYGTTSGGMGCCTGCTTGAGCARRTTCATGGGCGGCGAGCCCATGAAACTGGCCACAAARGTAGTGGCGGGGCGGTTGTAGACCTCTTCGGGCGTGCCGAACTGCTCCATGCGGCCGGCGTTCATCACCATCATGCGCTGTGCCAGCGTCATGGCCTCGACCTGGTCGTGGGTGACGAAGAGCGAGGTGATGCCGAGTTCGCGGTGCAGTTTCTGGATTTCCAGGCGCGTCTGCACGCGCAACTTGGCATCCAGGTTGGACAGCGGCTCGTCGAACAGGAACACCTGCGGCTGGCGCACGATGGCGCGGCCCATGGCCACGCGCTGGCGCTGGCCGCCCGAGAGGGCGCGGGGCTTGCGGTCCAGCAGGTGGCCGAGTTCGAGGATCTTCGCGGCCTTGTCGACGCGGGTCTTGATCTCGTCCTTGGGCACTTTGGCGATCTTCAGGCCGTAGGCCATGTTGTCGAACACGCTCATGTGCGGGTACAGCGCGTAGTTCTGGAASACCATGGCGATGTCGCGCTCCGAGGGTTCCAGTTCGTTGACGACCTTTCCGCCGATGGAAATCTGCCCATCGCTGACCTCCTCGAGGCCGGCCACCATGCGCAGCAGGGTGGATTTGCCGCAGCCCGAGGGGCCGACGATGACGATGAATTCGTGGTCCTTGATTTCGGCGTTGACGCCGTGCAGCACCTGCAGCGCGTCCTTGCCGGTGCCGTAGCGCTTGATGATGTTGTTGAATGAAAGGGATGCCATAACTATTTCCGTCCTGTCTTGCTTGTTTCTTTTATTTCTCGGTATCGACCAGGCCCTTGACGAACCATTTCTGCATCAGCACCACCACCAGGGCGGGCGGCAGCATCGCCAGGATGGCGGTCGCCATGACCACGTTCCATTCGTTCTGGCCGTCGCCGCCGGCGATCATGCGCTTGATGCCCACGACGACGGGGTACATGTCTTCACTGGTCGTGGCCAGCAGCGGCCAGAGGTACTGGTTCCAGCCGTAGATGAACTGGATCACGAAGAGCGCCGCGATCGAAGTCTTGGACAGCGGCAGCAGCACGTCGAAGAAAAAGCGCATGGGGCTGGCGCCGTCCATGCGCGAGGCCTCGGTCAGCTCTTCCGGCACCGTCAGGAAGAACTGGCGGAACAGAAAGGTTGCCGTGGCTGAAGCAATTAGCGGCACCGTCAGGCCTGCATAGGTGTTGAGCATGTTCAGGTCCGACAGCACCTTGTAGGTCGGCAGTATGCGCACCTCGACCGGCAGCATCAGGGTGATGAAGATGGCCCAGAAGCAGGTCTTCTTGAAGGGAAAGCGGAAGTACACGATGGCGAAGGCCGACAGCAGCGAGATGGTGATCTTGCCGACGGCGATCACCATCGCAGTGACGAAGCTGACCCACATCATGTGCGCCACCGGCGCATTGGAGCCGGTCGCGGATTCGCGCCCGAACAGCGCCGCCTTGTAGCTATCGAGCATGTTCGTGCCCGGCAGCATCGGCATGGGCGCCTGCACGATTTCCTGCGCCGTATGGGTCGAGGCCACAAAGGCCAGGTAGAGGGGGAAGGCGACGATGAAGACGCCCAGCATCACCACCACGTGGGCGAGGATGCCGTGGGTGCCGCGTTTTTCAACCATGAAATGACCCCCACGGTTGCTCACTTCGTGTAGCGCCCTGCCCCCCGAGGGGGCCGCTGCGCCTGCGGCCTGGCAAAGCCAGTTCCGCGGCCCCTGCTGAACAGGAATTCACATGTTTTTTGGAGACCATCAGTACTGAACCTTTTTCTCTACATAGCGGAACTGGATGACCGTCAGAGCCACCACGATCACCATCAGCACCACCGACTGCGCGGCCGAGCCGCCCAGGTCCATGGCCTTGAAGCCATCGTGGTAGACCTTGTAAACCAGGATGGCCGTGTCTTTGCCCGGACCGCCTTCGGTAGCAGCGTGGACGATCGCAAACGTGTCGAAGAATGCGTAGACCACGTTGATGACCAACAGGAAAAAAGTGGTGGGCGACAGCAGCGGGAACTGGATGGTCCAGAAGCGGCGCCAGGGCCGGGCACCGTCAATGGCGGCGGCCTCGATCAGTGACTTGGGGATCGACTGCAGGCCCGCCAGGAAGAACAGGAAGTTATAGGAAATCTGCTTCCACACTGCAGCCATCACAATCAGCGTCATCGCGTGACGGGAGTTCAGCAGGTGATTCCAGTCAATGCCTATCTTGCCCAGGGCATAGGCCACCACGCCCAGCGAGGGAGAAAACATGAAGACCCACAACACGGCCGCGACAGCTGGGGCGACGGCGTAGGGCAGCACCAGCATGGTCTTGTAGAACATGCCGCCGCGCGTGATGCGGTCGGCGAAAACGGCCAGCAGAAGTGACAGGCTGATGCCTATGCCGGCCAYCATCACCGAGAAAAACGCGGTGGTCTTGAACGACTCCACATAGCTCGGGTCGTCGAACAACTGCTGGAAATTGGCCATGCCGACGAATTCGACGGAGGTGCCGAAGGCATCCTGCTGTTGCAGCGACTGCAGGATGGCCTGCGCGGCAGGCCAGAAGAAGAACACCAGGATGACCGCCATTTGCGGCAGCAGCAGCAGCCAGGGAAGCCAGCTGGATCGAAAGACAACGCGTTTTTCCATAGGGCCTTCAGTGGGCAGAAACTTGGGGGCGCTTAAACATAAAAGCCCGCCTGGCCTTCTCTTGTCGGGAAGGGGAAGTCAGGCGGGCCGAGTGTAGCCCGTCGGACGGGCTTGCTCTGTCGCTTGCGTGATCAGCCTTTGTTGGCTTTCTGGAAGCGCTCAATCTGTTCGTTGCCGCGCTTGACGATGGAGTCCAGGGCTTCCTTGGCCGTCTTCTTGCCGTTCCAGACTTGCTCGAGTTCCTCGTCCTCGATCGCGCGCACCTGCACATAGTTGCCAAGGCGGATGCCGCGGCTCTTGTCGGTCACCTTGCGAATCATCTGCGTCACGGCGACGTCGGTGCCCGGGTTTTGCGTATAGAAGCCCGATTTTTCGGTCAATTGGTAAGCGGCAGTGGTCACCGGCAGATAGCCGGTGCGCTTGTGGCTGGCCGACTGCACTTCAGGCGTCGAGATGAAGCTGAAGAACTTGGCAACGCCCTTGTATTCGGCCGGTTTCTTGCCCGACATGACCCAGAGGCTGGCGCCGCCGATCACCGTGTTCTGCGGCGCGCCGGGAACGTCCTGGTAGTAAGGCAGCGGGGCCAGGCCGTAGGCGAACTTGGCGTTCTTGGCCACGTTGCCGTAAAAGCCCGAGGAGGTGTTGATCATGGCGCACTCGCCCGACACAAAGCTGGCTTCCGGCACGTTGCCGCGGCCTTTGTAGACGAAAAGGCCTTGCTTGGCCATGTTGGCCAGGTTTTCGATGTGGCGCTGATGCAGCGGCGAGTTGATCTTCATGCGCGCGTCGAGCCCGGCCAGACCGTTGCTCTTGGTCGCGAACTCGACGTTGTGCCAGGCCGAGAAGCTCTCCAGCTGGGTCCAGCCCTGCCAGGCGGTGGTGAAGGGGCACTTGTGGCCGGCGGCCTTGAGCTTGGCGGCGGCATTCACCACCTCGGGCCAGGTCACCGGCGCTTTGTCGGTAGGAAGGCCGGCGGCCTTGAAGGCATCCTTGTTGAAGTAGAAGATGGTGGTGGAGCTGTTGAACGGGAAGCTCAGCATCTGGCCGTTGGGCGCCGTGTAGTAGCCCGCGACGGCCGAGATGTAGGCGTTGGGATCGAATTTCTCGCCGGCGTCCTTCATGACCTGGCCGACCGGAATGACCGCGCCCTTGCTGGCCATCATGGTGGCGGTGCCGACTTCGAACACCTGCAGGATGTGGGGCGCGTTGCCGGCGCGAAAGGCCGCGATGGAGGCCGTCATGGATTCGTCGTAGCTGCCCTTGAAGGTGGGGACGATCTTGTATTCCTTCTGGCTTTCGTTGAACTGCTTGGCCAGGTCATTGACCCATTCACCGTTGACCGCCACCATGGAGTGCCACCACTGGATCTCGACTTGCGCCTGGCTGGCCAAAGGCATGCACAGGCCTAGGGCCGCAAAAGCAAACGCGGAAAGACGGTTTWTCATCAAAACTCCTGGGATTTGGGCGCACACAAGGGGCGCCAAGTTAAACGGGACAGTCTAGAAACTGTTTATGACACACGGATTTAAGCGATTTCGAAGACCTCAGACAAGCGGGATTTCCATAAGACAACTTAGGACTATTCCCCCAGGCCTGTGTGGTACGGCCACGAATGTTGCGCTGCGGTAATATAGGGCAACAGCGCTGGACACGGGTCTGAAGCCGCTGGCTTTTCACGATGAACGCCCCTACCACACTCCAAGAACTCCACGTCTTTGCCGGTGACGCAAAGGCCGGCGAAGCCCGCATCCGCGAGATTCCCTACAACTACACCTCGTTCTCCGACCGCGAAGTGGTCATCCGCCTGCTCGGCGAGAGGGCCTGGGACCTGCTAAACCGCCTTCGCGACGAGCGCCGCACCGGCCGCTCCGCGCGCATGCTGTACGAAGTGCTGGGCGACGTCTGGGTGGTGCAGCGCAACCCCTATTTGCAGGACGACCTGCTCGACAACCCCAAGCGCCGCAAACTGCTGGTCGACGCCTTGCAGCACCGTCTGACCGAGGTGGAAAAGCGCCGTACGCCGGATGTTGACCAGCAGCGCGACGCCATCGTGGGCGAATTGCTGGACGCCGCCCGCGGCGCCGTTGCCCGCTTCTATACCTCCTTCAGCGAGATGTACGACCTGCGCCGCCTGACGGAACGCAAGCTGCGCAAGCTGACCCTCAAGGACAACATCAAGTTCGACGGCCTCTCGCGGGTTTCACACGTCACCGACGCGACCGACTGGCGCGTCGAATATCCTTTTGTGGTCCTCACACCCGACACCGAAGCCGAAATGGCCGGCCTGGTCAAGGCCTGCATCGAACTCGGCCTGACCATCGTCCCGCGCGGCGGCGGCACCGGCTACACCGGCGGGGCGATCCCGCTGACCTGGAAGTCGGCCGTTATCAACACCGAAAAGCTCGAAGCCATGACCGAGGTCGAAATGGTCTCGCTGCCGGGCCTTGAACAGCCTGTCGCCACCATCTGGACCGAAGCCGGCGTGGTCACCCAGCGCGTGGCCGATGCGGCCGAGCGCGGGGGCTTTGTGTTCGCGGTCGACCCGACCTCGGCCGAAGCCTCCTGCATAGGCGGCAACATCGCGATGAACGCGGGCGGCAAGAAGGCCGTCTTGTGGGSCACCGCGCTCGACAACCTGGCCTCCTGGCGCATGGTCACGCCCGAAGCGACCTGGCTGGAAGTCACGCGCGTGGGCCACAACCTGGGCAAGATCCACGACGCCGAGGTGGCCAGCTTCGAGTTGCAGTATTTCGAAGCCGACGGCAAAACTCCCATTCGCACCGAGCGGCTGGATATTCCCGGCAAAACATTCCGCAAGGAAGGGCTGGGCAAGGACGTTACCGACAAATTCCTGAGCGGCCTGCCCGGTATCCAAAAGGAAGGCTGCGACGGCCTGATCACCAGCGCGCGCTGGATCGTGCACCGCATGCCGGCGCATACCCGCACCGTGTGCCTGGAGTTCTTCGGCAATGCCAAGGACGCAGTGCCCAGCATCGTCGAGATCAAGGACTTCATGTTCGCCGAGCAAAAGCGCGGTGGCGCCATCCTGGCGGGGCTTGAACATCTGGATGATCGCTACCTGAAGGCGGTCGGCTACGCCACCAAATCGAAAAAGCATGGCGGCTTGCCGAAGATGGTGCTGTTTGGCGACATTGCCGGCGACGATGCCGATGTCGTGGCGCGTGCCACGTCGGAAGTCGTGCGCATTGCCAACTCGCGCCACGGCGAAGGTTTTATCGCCATCAGCCCTGACGCCCGCAAGAAATTCTGGCTGGACCGCAAGCGCACCGCCGCGATCTCCAAACACACCAACGCGTTCAAGATCAATGAAGACGTGGTGATCCCGCTGCCTCGTATGGCGGAGTACACCGATGGGATCGAGCAGATCAATATCGAGCTCAGCCTGCGCAACAAGATCAAGCTCTGCGACGAACTCGAGGCTTTTTTCCTCAAGGGCAACCTGCCCCTGGGCAAATCCGACGATGCCAACGACATTCCATCGGCCGAGCTGCTGGAAGACCGTGTAGCCCAGGCGCTTGCGCTGGTGGGCGAAGTGCGCGCGCTCTGGTCGGGCTGGCTCGAAGGCGTGGCCACGCTGTTCCCGCAACTGCAGGACCACTCGCTGCGGGCGAGCTGGAAAACCCAGATCCGCGCTCCGCTGCAGGCGATTTTCTCGGGCGGCGCGTTCTTGCCCATCCTCGAGGAATGCACGGCCATCCACAAGCGCGTGCTCAAGGGCCGCGTCTGGGCCGCGCTGCACATGCATGCCGGCGACGGCAACGTGCACACCAATCTGCCCGTCAACAGCGACGATTATGAGATGCTGCAGACCGCGCATGTGGCCGTGGCGCGCATCATGGTGCTGGCCCGTTCGCTGGACGGCGTGATTTCCGGCGAGCACGGCATCGGCATCACCAAGCTGGAATTCCTGACCGACGAGGAGTTGCGGCCTTTCACCGAATACAAACAGAAGGTCGACCCTGAAGGGCGCTTCAACAAGGGCAAGCTGCTGCGAGACCAGGGGCACCTTGGCAAAGAAGGACAAAGTCTTCAAGCCGATTTGACGAATGCCTACACGCCCAGTTTCGGCCTCATGGGGCACGAATCGCTGATCATGCAGCAGTCCGACATAGGCGCCATCGCCGACAGCGTGAAGGACTGCCTGCGCTGTGGCAAATGCAAACCTGTCTGCGCCACCCACGTACCGCGCGCCAACCTGCTGTACAGCCCGCGCAACAAGATCCTGGCGACCTCGCTGCTGGTGGAGGCTTTCCTGTACGAAGAGCAGACCCGGCGCGGCGTGAGCATCAAGCACTGGGAAGAGTTCGAGGACGTGGCCGACCACTGCACGGTCTGCCACAAGTGCCTGACCCCGTGCCCGGTGGATATCGACTTCGGCGAAGTCTCGATGAACATGCGCAACCTGTTGCGCAAGATGGGGCAGAAGTCCTTCCGGCCCGGCAATGCCGCCGCCATGATTTTCCTGAACGCGACCAGCCCGCAGACCATCAAGTTCATGCGCGGCGCCATGGTCGATGTGGGCTTCAAGGCCCAGCGGCTGGCCAACGACCTGCTGCGCCGGCTGGCGCGCAAGCAGACGGCGCTGCCGCCGGCGACGGTCGGCAWGGCGCCCGTGAAAGAGCAGGTGATCCACTTCATCAACAAGAAGATGCCGGGCGGCCTGCCCAAAAAGACCGCGCGCGCGCTGCTGGACATCGAGGACAAGGACTACGTCCCCATCATCCGCAACCCGAAAAGCACCACGTCGGAAACTGAGGCCGTGTTCTATTTCCCCGGTTGCGGTTCCGAGCGCCTGTTCAGCCAGGTCGGCCTGGCGACGCAGGCCATGCTCTGGCATGCGGGTGTGCAGACCGTGCTGCCGCCGGGCTATTTGTGCTGCGGCTACCCGCAGCGCGGCAGCGGGCAATTCGACAAGGCCGAAAAAATCATCACCGACAACCGGGTGCTGTTTCACCGCGTGGCCAACACGCTGAACTACCTGGACATCAAGACGGTGGTGGTCAGCTGCGGCACCTGCTACGACCAGCTGCAGGGCTATGAGTTCGACAAGATATTCCCGGGCTGCCGCATCATCGACATCCACGAATACCTGCTGGAAAAAGGCATCACACTGCGCACCGACCAGCCGGGCGCGGGCTACCTGTACCACGATCCCTGCCACAGCCCCATGAAGCTGCAGGAGCCGATGAAGACCGTCAAGGCCCTGATGGGCGACAACGTGCTCAAGAACGACCGCTGCTGCGGCGAATCTGGCACGCTGGGCGTCACCCGCCCCGACATCTCGACGCAGATCCGCTTTCGCAAGGAAGAAGAGCTGCGCAAGGGCGAAGCCGCCCTGCGGGCATCCGGCGCCGTCGCCGAAAGCGGCAGCGTCAAGATCCTCACCAGCTGCCCGAGCTGCCTTCAAGGGCTCTCGCGCTACGGCGACGATCTGCAGAACGGTTTGCTCGAGGCCGACTACATCGTCGTGGAAATGGCCAACCAGATCCTGGGCAAGGAATGGCTGCCGGCCTACGTGGAGGCAGCCAACCACGGCGGCATCGAGAGGGTGCTGGTCTAGCCAGGCTTCGGTGTCAATGGGCTTATTGCCAAAACCATGATGGCCGGATGAGTCCGGCCATTTCCTCTCAGAAAGCGATCACTCCATGGCAGGCCTTCAACCCGGCTCCCCGACGCCCACGGCGCTGACGGTTCACAGCCAGTCGCGCGTCCTTGAAGTCGCTTTTTCCGACGGCGCCGAATTCCGGATTCCGTTTGAACTCATGCGCATCTACTCGCCGTCGGCCGAGGTCCAGGGCCACGGCCCGGGCCAGGAAATCCTGCAGACCGGCAAGCGCGAGGTGAACCTGGTCGAGCTCGAGCCCATCGGCAACTACGCGGTCAAGCCGGTGTTTTCCGACGGTCACGAGAGCGGGATTTTTTCCTGGGACTACCTCTACCACCTGGGCGCCGAGCAGAGCCGCCTCTGGGACGATTACCAGCGGCGCCTGCAGGCAGCCGGTGTGGACCGCGACGCACCCATGCCGCAAGCCGGCGGCCACGGCTGCGCAAGCCACTGAGCGCACAGGCCGCGCGAAGGCCCCGGCCGTGCCGCGCGAGTGCGGCGAAAGCCGGCTTTGCGGCACTGTTGTTTTTCCAGCATAAAAGCCGGCAATAAGGCCGCAATGCCCCGCGTCATCCCAGGGTTGTCGCGGTCATTCCGGGCATTGCCCTCTAGCATTGATGCATGAGCAGCACCCATTTCGGTTTTGAATCCGTCGACGAGCAGGACAAGGCGCGCCGCGTGCGCGGCGTTTTCGATTCCGTGGCGCCCAAATACGACGTGATGAACGACCTGATGTCCATGGGCCTGCACCGCGCCTGGAAGGCCTATACCGTGCTGGTGGCCAACGTCAAAGAGGGCTACCAGGTGCTGGACATCGCCGGCGGCACCGGCGACCTAGCGCTGGCTTTTGCCCCCAAGGTGGGCAGCACCGGGCGTGTGGTGCACACCGACATCAACGAGGCCATGCTGCGCGAAGGCCGCAACCGGCTGCTGGACGCCGGCGTGAACCTGCCGACGCTGGTCTGCGACGCGGAGCACCTGCCTTTCCCCGATGCGAGCTTCGACGTGGTGACCGTGGCCTTCGGCCTGCGCAACATGACGCACAAGGAAGACGCGCTGCGCGAGATGAACCGCGTGCTCAAGCCCGGCGGCAAGCTGCTGGTGCTTGAAT
>NZ_JBFUBY010000073.1:0-15718 GCF_056405515.1 Polaromonas sp. P1_G2 | reverse complement strand
CCGCCCCTCCATCACCCCGGCAAACACCCCCACCAGCATCCCCGCCAGCGGCTGCGACAAATTGTTCAGCATCACGATCACGCCGGTGGTCTTGCCTAGGTCCTTGGGCGGGATGAGCTTTTGCCGCAAGCTGCGGATGTAGACATTGAACATCTTGTCAAAACCGATCACCAGCAAAAACCCGGCGGTATAGACCCAGAAGTTGCCCGCCAGCCCCGTCAGCAGCCCACCGGCCAGCATCACGCTATAGGACACCAGGCCCAGGGTGCGCAAGGACAGCACGCTGCGTGCGATGAACAGCAGGATGATGACGGTGGCGATCGCGCCTGCCGTTTGCAGCACGGCGTAGTCGCCGGCGGAGCGCTGCAGCAGGCCGGTGACCATGGCGGCCGAGGTGGCCAGCGTGACGCCTATGACCAGGTTGACGCCGGCCGCGAGTGCGATGACTTTCTTGAGGCCGGGCAAATGCAGTACGTGAGAGAACGCGGTGCGGACGGGCGCGGTCCAGTGGCCCGGTGCAGGTTCGGGTGCGGACAGGGTGACGGTGTTTTGACGCTTCCACAAGGTCACGGCGCCGTCGGCCATGAGGAAGAACACCGCCGTCGCGCCGACCACCATGGGCCAGGGCATCCAGCGCAGCAGCAGCGAGGCCAGCAAGGGGCCCAGCACCATGCCGAGCTGGTCGGCGATCTGCGCATGAGCCAGCACTTTTTCAAAACGATGCTGGCGGAAGATCTGCGGCAGCATGACCTCGCGGGCCATCAGGCCCTGCGTCGTCAGCACGCCGCAGACGGCCGACAGCGCGATCAGCCAGCCGACGCCGCCCGCCCACTGAAAGGCGATGACCCCGGCGATGCACACCAGCGCGCGGTACAGCTGGCTGATGCGCAGCAGCTTCAGCGGTGAGATGCGGTCGCAGAGTGCGCCGCAGACCGGAAAGGCCAGGAAGCGCGGAAGGGTCTCGAGGGTGAAGGCGATGCCGGACCACGCGACGCTGCCGGTGGTTTCAAACACCACCAGGGGCACGAGGAAAAGCAGGATCTGGTCGGCCAGCCGGGAGAAAAACAGGGATGCGTAAAACAGCTGCCCGCCGGCGTCACGCTTGTCGCTCACCCCTGCTCCCCGCTGATCCCGATGCCTTGCGCACCGGCTTGTTGTTTATTGTTTCAAAATGGGCAGCCCGGCAGGATGCCGGCCGCCGGCTTCTTCAGTTGTGGTCGGCGGCGTCCTCGGCCGGCCAGTCGCGGATGTAGGCCTTGAGCATCTTGTTCTCGAAGTTCTGGCTGTCGACCACGGCCTTGGCGACGTCGTAGAGGCTGATGACGCCCATCAGCACCTTCTGGTTCATCACGGGCATATAGCGCGCGTGGCGCTCCAGCATCATGCGGCGGACCTCGTCGAGTTCGGTTTCAGAGGTGCAGGTCAGCGGGTGGTCGTCCATGGCGGTGCGCACCAGGGTGCTGCCGATCTCACCGCCATTCTTGACGATGCAGACGATGACCTCGCGAAAGGTCAGCATGCCGACCAGGTCGCCGTGCTCCATGACGACCAGCGAGCCTATGTCTTTGTCGGCCATGATCTGGGTGGCCTTGGCCAGGGGTTCGTCAGGCTGGACGGTGTAAAGCGTGTTGCCCTTAACGCGCAGTATGTCTAGAACCTTCATGGCGATCTCCTCGGTTGTGCTGCCAACATGGCCCTCATTGTCCCACTGCCGCGCGGTGGGAGGGGGAATTCAGTTTAAATATAGCCCACAATCAAACGGCTGGTTGCAACAATTTCCCCGCGTACAGCCACTTTTTTCTGACTGGAGACAAACCCATGCCCGGTTATTCCGATCCCGGATTCGACACCCTGGCGCTGCATGCGGGCGCCGCGCCCGACCCCACCACAGGCGCGCGCGCCGTACCCATCCACCTGACCACCTCCTTCGTCTTCGAATCCAGCGAGCATGCGGCCAGCCTGTTCAACCTGGAGCGCGCGGGCCACGTCTATTCGCGCATCAGCAACCCGACCAACGCGGTGCTGGAGCAGCGGGTGTCGGCGCTGGAAGGCGGCATAGGCGCGATCGCCACCGCCAGCGGCCAGGCCGCGCTGCACCTGTCCCTCGCCACGCTGATGGGCGCGGGCTCGCACATCGTGGCCTCGACGGCGCTCTACGGCGGCAGCCAGAACCTGCTGCACTACACGATGCGCCGCTTCGGAATCGACACAACTTTCGTGAAGCCGGGCGACCTGGACGGCTGGCGCGCCGCGGTCCGGCCCAATACCAAGCTGTTCTTCGGCGAGACCGTGGGCAACCCCGGGCTGGACGTGCTGGACCTCCCGGCGGTGGCGGCCCTGGCCCATGAGGCGGGTGTGCCGCTGCTGGTGGATTCCACCCTGACCTCGCCCTGGCTGATCAAGCCCTTTGAGCACGGCGCCGACCTGGTCTACCACTCGGCCACCAAGTTCCTGAGCGGGCACGGCACCGTCATCGGCGGCATCGTGGTCGATGGCGGCAGCTTCGACTGGGAAAAATCCGGCAAATTCGCCGAACTGACCGAAGCCTACGACGGTTTCCACAACATGGTGTTCAGCGAGGAAAGCACGGTGGGCGCCTTTTTGCTGCGCGCGCGGCGCGAGGGCCTGCGCGACTTCGGCGCCTGCATGAGCCCGCACACGGCCTGGCTGATCCTGCAGGGCATAGAAACCCTGCCGCTGCGCATGGCGCGGCACATGGGCAATACCGAAAAAGTCGTGCAATTCCTGGCCAGCCATCCGCTGGTCTCGCGCGTGGGCCACCCCATGCTCGAATCCCATTCCAGCCACGCGCTCGCGAAAAAGCTGCTGCCGCGCGGCGCGGGTTCGGTGTTTAGTTTCGACATCAAGGGCAACCGCGAGCAGGGCAAGGCTTTCATCGAAGCGCTCAAGGTCTTCAGCCACCTGGCCAATGTCGGCGACTGCCGCAGCCTGGTCATCCACCCGGCCAGCACCACCCACTTCCGCATGACGGACGAGGCGCTGGCGGCCGGCGGCATCACGCAGGGCACGATACGCCTGTCCATCGGCCTGGAAGACCCGGACGACCTGGTGGACGACCTCAAGCGCGCCCTCAAGGCGGCTGAAAAAGCGGCCGTGAAAGCGGGGGCCTGAACATGTACCTCGACGTCAACGGCCACAAAACCTATTGCTACACCGGCGGCAAGCCTTTTGACACCGCCAAACCCACGGTGGTATTTATCCACGGCGTGCTGAACGACCACAGCGTGTGGATTTTCCAGACACGCTACCTGGCCAACCACGGCTGGAACGTGCTGGCGGTCGACCTGCCCGGGCATTGCAAAAGCGCAGGCGAAGCACCGTCTTCGGTGGAAGAAGCCGCAGACTTTGTCGCGGCACTGCTGGACGCCGCCGGCGTGCGGCGCACCGCCCTGGTCGGCCATAGCTGGGGCTCGCTGATCGCACTGGAAGCGGCTTCGCGGCTCAAAGAGCGAGTGAGCCATCTGGTGCTGGTGGGCACGGCTTTTCCCATGAAGGTCTCGCAGACTTTGCTCGATGCCGCACTCAACGAGCCGATGAAGGCGCTGAACATGGTCAATGTGTTTTCACGCAGCACCCTGGCGCCGCCGCTGGGCGCCGGCAGCTGGGTGCATGGCGCCAGCATGGCGCTGGGCCGGCGCGTGCTGGCCAGCAATACAAAAGCCAATGTGTTCCACCGCGGCTTCAAGGCCTGCGACAGCTATGCCAACGGCGAGGCCGCCATGGCCCAGCTCAGCTGCCCGGTGCTATTCGTGCTGGGCGCGCAGGACCAGATGACGACGCCGAAGGCCGCGCAGGCCCTGGTCGACAAGGCCAGGGACAGTGGCAAAAGGGTCAGCGTCGCCAGCCTGCCGGTGGGCCACCACCAGATGAGCGAGACGCCGGAGGCCACGCTGTTCGCGATCCGCGATTTCCTTCAGTCCATTTGACACGCCGCATGGCCGCACCCCTCGTCATCCCCACGCTCGCACAGGCGGTGGAACATGTGCTGGCCACGGTGGAGGGCGACATCGTGCTCGGCCTGCCGCTGGGCATCGGCAAGCCCAACCCCTTCGTGAACCTGCTCTACCGCCGCATCAAGGCCCTGGGCGGCGACGCGAAGCCCCGGCGCCTGAAGATCATCACCGCGCTGTCGCTGGAAAAGCCGGAAGGCGCCAGCGAGCTGGAGCAGCACTTCCTGGCTCCGCTGGTGGAGCGCGTGTTCAAGGACTACCCCGACCTCGACTACGTCAAGGACCTGCGTGCCGGCACGCTGCCGCCGCACATCGACGTCAGCGAGTTCTTCTTCAAGACCGGCGACTATCTCGGCAACGAGCGCGCGCAACAGGCCTATATCTCGACCAACTACACCTTTGTGGCGCGCGACATGGGCGTGCTCGGCGTGAACCTGATCGCGCAGGCGGTGGCAGCCCGTGACACCGCAGATGGCACCGAGCTTTCGCTATCCAGCAACCCCGACGTGACGTTTGAGCTGGCACAGCGCCAGGCCGAAAGCGGCCGGCCCTTGCTGAAGGTGGGCGTGGTCAACCGGCAACTGCCCTTCATGCCCGGGCCGGCAATCACGCCGCCCGGTTTTTTTGACGTGGTGGTGACTGACACTGCCGCCACGCACACCTTGTTCGCGCCGCCCAATGGCAAGGCCGGCACGGCTGACTACGCCATCGGCCTGCACGCGGCCAGCCTGGTGGCGGACGGCGGCACGCTGCAGATCGGCATTGGCGCGCTGGGCGACGCGATCGCGCAAGCCCTGATCGTGCGCGAGCGCGCCAACGCCGACTACCGCCGCATCATGGCCGCCCTCTGCCCCGGCGGCCTGGACGGCCGCGAACTGGGCGGCTTTGCGCAAGGCCTCTACGGCTGCTCGGAAATGTTCGTCAACGGCTTTCTGCAGCTCATGCAGGCCGGCATCCTGCGCCGCGAGGTGTTTGACGACGAGGCCGTGCAGCGCCTGGTCAACGAGGGCCGGATCCCCGGCCTGGCCGTGACGCCGGATACCCTGGCTGCGCTGCTGGAGGCCGGTCGCATCCGGCCCGCGCTGGATGGGCAGGACCTGGCCTTCCTGCAGGTGCTGGGCGTGCTCACGGCCGAGGTCAGCCTCAGGGCAGACGGCGACCTGGATGTCCAGGGCCGGCGCATCGCCAACCGTCTGGACGAGGCCGCGGTGCGCACGGCGCTGCGCGACGCGGGCGGACTGGGCCGGCGCCTGGCCGGTGGCGTGGTGCTGCACGGCGGCTTCTTCCTGGGCCCGACCGATTTTTACGAAGGGCTGCGCAACATGCCACCCGAGGCGCTGGCCCGCATCGCCATGACGCGCATCGATTTCATCAACCAGCTCTACGGCCGCAGCGCGCTCAAGGCGGCGCAGCGCCGCAAGGCCCGTTTCATGAACACCACCATGATGGTCACGCTGCTGGGCGCTGCCGTGTCCGACGGGCTGGAGTCGGGCCAGGTCGTCTCCGGCGTGGGCGGGCAGTACAACTTTGTGGCCATGGCGCATGCGCTGCCCGACGCACGCTCCATCCTGATGCTGCGCGCCAGCTACGAGCACAAGGACGGCCTTCGCAGCACGCTGGTCTGGAACTACGGCCATGGCACCATCCCGCGCCACCTGCGCGACGTGGTGATCACCGAATACGGCGTGGCCGACCTGCGGGCCCAGCCCGACGGTGAAGTCGTCAAACGGCTGGTCGCAATTGCCGATTCGCGTTTCCAGGGCGCGCTGGTGGCGCAGGCCAAGGCCGCCGGCAAGCTGGACGCGAACTATGAAGTGCCGGAACAGCACCGCCAGAACCTGCCTGAGGTGCTGCACGCCCGCCTGTTGCCCTGGCGGCAATCAGGCCTGCTGCCCGACTTTCCCTTCGGCACCGACCTGACCGAAGGCGAGATCGAGATGGTGACCGCGCTGCGGAAAATGCAGCAGGCCACGCGGCATCCCGTGGAACTGGTCGCCATGGTGCTCAAGAGCCTGGCCGGCACGCGCGAGGCGCCGCCGGCCTACCTGCAGCGGCTGGGTCTGGACGACGCCACCAGCTTCAAGAAAATGTTTTTGCGCAAGCTGTTCGCCGGCAATCTTTGAGGGGAGCACCGTGACCGCCACGCCACCCTTCATCGCCACACCGCCGATGGCCGAAGCCCGTGCGCGCGAAGTCGCGGCGGCACTGGACCTGCGCGCCCTGCCCCCGGATTTTTACGCCAACCCCTATCCGGTGTATGCCGCGCTGCGCGAGATCGAGCCGGTCAGGCGCATGCCCGACGGCTCTTTTCTTCTGACACGCCACGCCGACCTGGTGGCGGTTTACCGCGACGCACAGACTTTCAGCTCCGACAAAAAAGTGGAGTTCGAACCCAAGTACGGCGCGGCCTCCGCGCTCTTCGAGCACCACACCACCAGCTTGGTGTTCAACGACCCGCCGCTGCACACGCGCGTGCGCAAGCTCATCATGGGCGCGCTGACACGGCGCGCGATTGCAGACATGGAGCCCGGCCTTGTGACGCTGGTCGACGGCTTGCTGGATGCGATCGAGGCCAGGGGCGGCGGCGACCTGGTGGAAGATTTCGCTTCGGCCATCCCGGTCGAGATCATCGGCAACCTGCTGGGCATGCCGCATGCGGACCGCGCGCCGCTGCGCGGCTGGTCGCTGGCGATACTGGGCGCGCTGGAACCCAGATTGACACCGGAGCAGGAGGCCCTGGGCAACCAGAGCGTGCGCGAGTTCACGGCCTACCTCAGAAACTTGGTGGCGGATCGCCGCCAGCACCCGGGCGACCCGGAGCATGACGTGCTGACACGGCTGATCGGCAGCGAGGGAACGGGTGAGCAGCTCAGCGAAACCGAGTTGCTGCAGAACTGCGTGTTCATCCTCAACGCCGGCCATGAAACCACCACCAACCTGATCGGCAATGCACTGGTGGCGCTGCAGGAACGGCCGGCGGCGCTGGCCGGCCTGCTGTCGGGCATGAGAGGACTGGACGTACAGGGACTCGAGACCTTGCTGGCGCCGGCCGTCGATGAGTTCCTGCGCTTTGAGTCGTCCAACCAGCTCAGCAATCGGCGCGCGCTGGTGGATGCCGAGATAGGCGGCGTGAACCTGCCCGCAGGCAGCCTGCTGACGCTGTGCATAGGCGCGGCCAACCGCGACCCGGCGCAGTTTGAACGGCCCGACGAGCTGGACCTGGCGCGCCGGGACAATCGCCACCTGGCCTTTGGTTTCGGCATCCACCAATGCGCCGGGCTCAGCCTGGCGCGGCTCGAAGGCCGCATCGCCATTGGCCGCTTTCTCCAGCGCTTCCCGGGCTATCGCTTGACCAGCAATCCCACGCGCGGTGGCCGTGCGCGCTTCAGGGGCTTCCTGAAGGCGCCGTTTTCCATCGCCTAGTTCAGCGGGCGCTGATCCAATGCTGCGGCGCCGCCGCCAGCGCCTGCAGCAAGGCCCGGGTTGAAGGAAGGTGGGGCGTGGCGGGCTGGCCCGGTTGCGCCAGCGAATCGAGCAGGCGCGACAGGGTCTGCGCATGCGGCAGCAAGGGCCCGAGGAAACGCGTGCCGCCCGCATCGGCGACCAGCAGCGTGGGAAAGGTTTCCACTTCGATGTCGCCGACCAGTTCGGCCTGGTCCTCAATGTCCAGCCAGGYAAAGCGGCTGCCGGGGTAGCGCCCCGCCATGTCCGCAAAGAGTTCGCCGTAGTCGCGGCACAGGCCGCACCAGTCGGCGCACAGGCAGATGACCCAGTGGACCGGAGAATCCGGGCCGGGCGATGCTGCTGGCGGCGTTGGAAGAAGAGACATGCAGGAAAACGCCGCCTGAAGCGGGAGACACAAGGGATTGACTATTATGGCGACGCCCGCAAAATGGTGAGCGACACGGGGCTATCACGACGGTAGCCCGGCGCAGGAGACACACCAATGGACACCACGACCACGCACGGCGAGTCGGCGCAAGCCGGCCTGCCCACCCAACCCGTAAGCCCGCCTGTAGATCCGCGGAGCTTCGACTCCTTCGCGAGCTTCTATCCCTTCTATCTCAACGAGCACCGCAACCCGACCTGCCGCCGCCTGCACTTCGTCGGCTCCAGCCTCACGCTGCTGTGCCTGGCGGCCCTGGTCGCCACGCGCAACCCGTGGTGGCTACTGGCCGGCCTGCTGTGCGGTTATGGCTTTGCCTGGATAGGCCACTTCGGGTTTGAAAAGAACAAACCCGCGTCCTTCAAACGGCCGCTTTACAGCTTCATGGGCGACTGGGTGATGTACCGGGATATGTGGGTGCAGGCCTTAAAGCGCCTTAAAGGCAACTGACAGGCCTGACCTCAAGCGCGGGGCTAATGCGGGCCCTGCGGCTGGAAAGTGCTGGCTTTGAGCGCCTTCAGGCAGGCGGCGCCGGCATGCAAGGCGGCTTCGTGTGTCGGATAGGGATGGTCGGAACCTTCGATGCGGACATCGGCGCCGCGCTCATCGGTGGACAACTGCGTGACCACCCAATAAAACAAGCCGACCGATGGCTCTTTGACGCGGACCGCGAGCGGCCCGGGCGGCAGGGGCAGCGTGGGAGGCATGGCGCTCATAACACCCTCCCGAGTTCATTGCTCACGTCCTTGGCTGCGGGGCCGACTTCAGCCACGGCCACGCGCAATTCGAGTTCACTGCAGGCCAGCGCGGCGACCCAGTAGTTCAGGGAGGCTTGCTGGGTGATATCGATGCGCTGGTTCCTCAGGGCATTCATAGCCGCGTCGGCAGGCGTAGGCGTATAAGCAGGTGATGTCACGGTTTCTCCATGGGTTGGTCAGGGATACCGAGCATCTTGGCCCGGACCGCACGCGAGCCTTGTAAGAATCCGGCCCGCGAATTTGAAGTCACGCCCGAACAAAAGCAACGAAACGTGCCTGGAGTGACAGGGGCTTAACAACCTTGACAAAAGGTTGACGCTTTTAGAACCTGAGCTTATGAGCTTCTGCGTCAACCAAGGTATGCGGGCCGCTAAGCCTGTTTTTGCGCCGCACGTTTGCGCGCCACCGGCTTGCCGCTTGGCGCGGCCGTCGGGCGGGACGCCGCGTGTTTTTCGGTGTAGCTTTTATAGAGCTTGGCTGCCAGGCCGGAAGTGATGGCAAATACCAGCAATTTTTTCAGCATGAGAAATCTCCGTTGAGTGACAGAACCAGGCCGGCTACCAGCCTGTCTCACATCGTAGGAATTTCACCGCAGCACTGAGGTGCGCTTATGCCGTAAACCGGTGTGCGGCCAGTCCGACTGGCCGCAGCAGCCTCAGGCGCCGGGCTCGCCGTCCACGCGGATGCCGAGCTGCTTG
Source organism: Polaromonas sp. P1_G2 (assembly GCF_056405515.1). Classification (NCBI taxonomy): domain Bacteria; kingdom Pseudomonadati; phylum Pseudomonadota; class Betaproteobacteria; order Burkholderiales; family Comamonadaceae; genus Polaromonas; species Polaromonas sp. P1_G2. The sequence continues at coordinate 6,405 of NZ_JBFUBY010000073.1, read as the reverse complement.
ATCTTGACGCGCTGCTCCACGGCGAGGCTCCATTGCTCGAAGTCTTCATTGGTGGGCGCCGGRCCGCTACCGGTCTGGTAGGCCCACATCTTGGCCGTCAGCTCGTCGTAGATCTGCTTGGCATCGCGCTGCTGCTGGCGCTCCTCGGCGATGGCGCCGTCAAGCTTTTCCCGGGCATTGGTTTTTGCTGGCATCTTCTGTGGTGCGTGGAAAAACAGGGGTTTTTATTTTGTTACAAGGCGCCGTCGCCAACAAGTATTCCCCGTCATTCCGTCGGTTTTTTCCGGGCGCGGCTTGCGTCCGGAACAAATTCTTATAACGCGTCGCGCAGCCGCAGGTCGGGCCAGCGGGCTTTTTCCCACAGGCCCTGCACCGCCTCGGCCTTGTCAAGCAGCAATTGCCGCATCAGCGGTTCCAGCGCCGTGGCGTCGGGGTCGGCCAGCAGCAGGAAGCGGGCCTCTTCCTCGCCTTCCGCTTCGTTGAGCTGGCCCACCCAGTCCAGCGCCACCAGGGTTTCCAGCACCGGCTCCAGCTGAAGCCCATCCACCTGCAACCGTTCGGACAGCTGAGAGGCGCTCAGGCCTCTTCGCGGGGTGGCCAGCGCCTGGTACAGCTGTTGCAGCGTTTCGATGGCAAGCTGGAAGTACCAGCCGTGCGCACTGCCGCGACGCGCCACACCGGCGAGCAGGCTGGGCAGGTAGGCCGCGATCACCGCGCCCATGAGCACGATGACCCAGGAGACGTAAATCCACACCAGCAGGATCGGCAAGGTGGCGAAAGCGCCGTAGACCAGCGAATAGGTGGGCACGGCGCCCAGGTAAAGGCTGAGCACCCGCTTGGCGACTTCGATGCCGGCGGCGACGAAGAGCCCTCCTACCCAGGCATGCGCCCACTTCACATAAGTGTTGGGTACGTAGCGGTACATCGCCGCCATGCCGCCGGCTACCAGGAAGAACTGCAGGATGCTGAGCAGGAAGCGCAGGCTCACCGGCAAGGCACCCACCAGGCCGCCCGAGGCCGACAGCACGTAGGAGGTCACCGCCAGGCTGGCCGCCAGCAGCAGCGGCCCCAGGGTAATGGCGGCCCAATAAATCAGCACGCGCTGGGTGAGCGGCCTTGCCTTCTTGACGCGCCAGATGCCGTTAAGGGTACGGTCTATGGTGAGGATCAGCGCGATGGCCGTGACCAGCAGCACGGCCAGGCCGGCGATGCCCAGCTTGTTGGCCTGGCGGCTGAACTGGGTTAGGTAGCCCAGCACCTGGCGCGCGATGTTGTCGGGAATCAGGCTCTGCACCAGCCAGGCCTGCAGCGCGCCCTGCAGCTTCGAAAACATCGGGAAGGCCGTGAAAATCGCCAGCGCCACGGTGAAAAAAGGCACCAGCGCGATCGAGGTGGTGAAGGTCAGGCTGCTGGCCGTCAGGCCCATGTGGTCTTCGCGGAAACGGTCGCGCAGGGTCAGCGCCGTGCCGCGCCACGGAAAACGCGACAGGTTGGCCAGGAGGTCCTGCAGGGATTGCTGGAATTTCATCCCCGGTATCATGCCATTGAGATTCTTACGAACATGAACAAAACAACACAAATCGACTTCACCCGCCGCCTGGCGCTGGCCAGCCTGCTGGGCCTCATCGTGCTGGGCCTGGTCTGGGAAATGTGGCTGGCGCCGATACGGCCGGGCGGCTCGCTGCTGGCGCTCAAGGTGCTGCCGCTGTGCATTCCCCTGGCCGGCATCCTGAAAAACCGCATGTACACCTACCGCTGGGTGAGTTTGCTGGTGTGGCTGTATTTCACCGAAGGGGCGGTGCGGGCCTGGAGCGACCGCGCGCCCGGCAACTACCTGGCGTTCATCGAGGTGCTGCTGTGCCTCACGCTGTTCGCCGCTTGCGCGCTTCATGTGCGCGTACGGCTGAAAAACGCCCCGACCCCATCAATCCCCTAACCCTAACCCGAGCCCGAACATCGTGAGCACGCACAACCCCCTGATCGAATCCCTGCGCCAGATCGTCGGCGCATCCAACGTCCTGACCGACGGCGACCTGACGCCCTGGGTGCAGGACTGGCGCAAGCGCGAAACCGGCAAGGCCATGGCCGTAGTGCGTCCGGGCTCGACGCCGGAAGTCGCGGCCGTGGTGAAAGCCTGCGCCGCGGCGCGCGTGAGCATCGTGCCGCAAGGCGGCAATACCGGCATGGTGGTCGGGTCGACACCCGACGACAGCGGCACGCAGGTGGTGCTGAGCCTGACGCGCATGAACAAGGTGCGCACGCTGGATGCCGGCAACCTGACCATCACGGTCGATGCCGGCTGCGTGCTGCAAAACCTTCAGGAAACCTGCGAAAAAGCCGGTTWCCTGTTTCCCCTGAGCCTGGCCTCGGAGGGAAGTTGCACCATAGGCGGCAACCTCGGGACGAACGCCGGGGGCACCCAGGTCGTGCGCTACGGCAACACGCGCGACCTCTGCCTGGGGCTGGAAGTCGTGAACGCGCAGGGTGAAATCTGGGACGGCCTCATGGGCTTGCGCAAGGACAACACCGGCTACGACCTGCGCCACCTGTTCATCGGCAGCGAAGGCACGCTGGGCGTGATCACCGGCGCCATCATGAAGCTGTATCCCATGCCGAAGTCCCAGCTCACGGCATTTGCCGCCGTGCCCTCGCTCGAAGCCGCCGTGAAATTGCTGGGCCTGGCGCACCAGCACCTGGGCTCCGGCCTGACCGGTTTCGAAGTCATGGGCCAGTTCGCGCTGGGCCTCGTGGCCAAACATTTCCCGCAACAGCGGGTGCCGTTCTGGCAGGAGCACGCCTGGTGCGTGGTGCTGGAGAACTCGGACAACGAATCGGAAGCCCATGCGCGTGAATGCTTCGAGCGCCTGCTCGAGGCCGCTATGGAAGCGGGCTGCGTTCTAGACGCCGTGGTCGCCGAGAGCATGGCGCAGGCGCACGCACTGTGGCACATCCGCGAAAGCATCCCGATGGCGCAGGCCGAAGAGGGCCTGAACATCAAGCACGACATCTCCATCAACGTGTCACGCATCCCCGAGTTCGTGGCCGAAACCAATGCATTGCTGCTCGAGCGGTTTCCCGGCGCGCGCATGGTCGTTTACGGCCATCTGGGCGACGGCAACCTGCATTACAACGTGCAGGCGCCGGAGAACGAAGACCAGGCACGTTTCCTCAATGAAATGGAAGTGCCCATGAATGCCCAGGTCTACGAAGCGGTGGACCGCTACCGGGGATCGATCTCCGCCGAGCATGGCGTCGGAAGCCTCAAGGTCGACACCCTGCCCAAGCACAAATCACCCGTGGCACTGGACATGATGCGCGCCATCAAACAGGGCCTGGATCCGTTGAACCTGATGAACCCGGGTCGGGTGCTGAAGGCATAATTAAACCCTTGCCGATCCACCGCCCTCCGGGCCCGGCAAAACCCCCTTCTTGACCCCCTGCCGACTGGTTTTAAATGACCCGCCCCATCCGCTCCCAATACGAAGATTTCATGCGCCATGTGGACAGCCACGGCGCCTTCAAGGCCGACCGCACGGGCACCGGCACCAAAAGCGTGTTCGGCTACCAGATGCGCTTCGACCTGAACGAAGGCTTTCCGCTGGTGACCACCAAGAAGGTCCACCTGAAATCCATCGTCCATGAGCTGCTGTGGTTTCTGCAGGGCTCGAGCGACAACAACTGGCTCAAGGAGCGCGGCGTCAGCATCTGGGACGAATGGGCGCGGCCCGACGGCGACCTGGGCCCGGTCTATGGCGTGCAGTGGCGCAGCTGGCCCACGCCCGACGGCGGCCACATCGACCAGATCAGCGAAGTCATCAAGACGCTCAAGACCAACCCGGATTCGCGCCGCATCATCGTGAGTGCCTGGAATGTCGCCGACCTCTCGAAGATGGCGCTCATGCCCTGCCATGCGTTCTTCCAGTTCTACGTGGCGCCGTCCGAGGTGCAGGGCCAGCCCGGCAAGCTGAGCTGCCAGCTCTACCAGCGCAGCGCCGACATCTTCCTGGGCGTGCCCTTTAACATCGCGAGCTACGCCTTGCTCACCCACATGGTGGCGCAGCAATGCGGCCTGGGCGTGGGCGACTTCATCTGGACCGGCGGCGACTGCCATATCTACAGCAACCACCACGAGCAGGTCGCGCTGCAATTGAGCCGCCAGCCCCTCCCCTACCCCACGCTGCAGATCAAGCGCAAACCAGAGTCGATCTTTGACTACCAGTTTGAAGACTTCGAGTTCCTGGACTATCAGCACCACGAGGCCATCAAGGCGCCTGTGGCGGTATAGCTCATGCGTATCAATATGATCTTCGCCCGCGCCGCCAACGGCGTGATAGGCCGCGACAACACCATCCCCTGGCGCCTGCCGGAAGACATGGCGCGCCTCAAGCGCCTGACCACCGGCTGGCCGGTCATCATGGGCCGCAAGACCTGGGATTCATTGCCGGTGAAATTCCGGCCGCTGCCGGGTCGCGCCAATATCGTCATCACGCGGCAGCCTGACTGGAAAGACACCGGTGCCACGACGGCCGCGGGCCTGGCCGACGCGTTGGCGCTGTGTGCCTCGTCGGCCGAAGTGTGGATCCTGGGAGGCGCGCAAATCTACGCGCAGGCGATGCCGCTGGCCCACCGCATCGAAGTCACCGAGATTGCCGAAAATATTGAAGGCGACGCCTTCGCGCCGGCGCTGGGCCCCGAATGGCGGCAGGCCGCGCGCGAAGACCACGTATCGGCGACCGGTATGAAGTTCAGCTTCATCACCTACCAAAAATAGACCATCCACAACCCACAACCACAACAACACTTGAGAGGGAATTGATATGTCAGGAGGCGGATTTCACGTACACGGGCCCCACGACCATGAGCTCGAGCATGCCGCGCAAGGCGGCCATGGCGGCCACGAAAGCGGCGGCGGCATGATTGCGCAGATCGCGGTGATCACGGCCATCATCGCAACCATAGGCGCGATTTTTGCCTACATGGGCGGTGCCACGCAGGCCAATGCGGGACTCTACAAAAACAACGCGGCGATCAAGAAAACGGAAGCGTCCAACCAGTGGAATTACTTCCAGTCGAAAAGCACCAAGCAGTCGCTGGCCGAACTGGCCCGTGATCTGGCGCCCGAAGACAAAAAGGCCGGCTACCAGGGCAAGGTGGACCGCTACGAAAAGGAAAAGAACGAGATCAAGGTGGCGGCCGAGAAGCTGGAGGCTGAATCCACGGTCTGGGATAAATCCTCGGACGAACAGATCCACCAGCACCACCGCTGGGCCCAGGCCACCACCGTGCTGCAAGTGGCGATCGCCCTGGCGGCTATCGCACTGCTGACACGCAAGAAATGGCTGGAATACGGCATGTTCGCCGTGGCCGGCGTGGGCCTGGTGGTGGGTGCACTCGCCGCGCTGCACATTTGACCGCTGTTGAACCCGTCTTTTCCGGGGCTGGAGCATGAGACCATGAAGATTACGACCTGGAACGTCAACTCGCTGACCGCGCGGCTGGCCCATGTGCTGGAGTGGCTGGCCGCCAACCCGGTCGACGTGCTGTGCCTGCAAGAGCTCAAGATGACGGACGACAAGTTTCCGCTGGAGGCGCTCAAGGCGGTGGGATATGAAGCCGCCGCCTTCGGCCAGAAGACCTATAACGGCGTGGCCATCCTGTCGCGCACGCCCGTGCGCGAGGTGGTGAAAAACATCGTGGGTTTTGAAGACGAGCATTCGCGAGTGATCGCCGCCACGGTGGACGGCCCCGCGGGGCCCGTGCGCGTGATGAACGGCTACTTCGTCAACGGGCAGGAACCCGGCAGCGAAAAGTTCGCCTACAAGATGCGGTGGCTGGACGGCCTGCAGGCTTATGTGCGCGCCGAAATGGCGGCCCACCCGCAGCTGGTGCTGCTGGGCGATTTCAACATCACGCCGGAAGACCAGGACTCCTACGATCCTGAAGGCCTGCGCGACACCATCCACCACACCAGGGAAGAGCGCGAGCATTTCCGCCGGTTGCTGGCACTGGGGCTAACCGACAGCTTCCGCATGTTCGAGCAGTTGCCCAAAAGCTATTCATGGTGGGACTACCGCATGCTGGGCTACCAGAAGAACCGGGGCCTGCGCATAGACCACATCCTGGTCAGCGAGGCCCTCAAGCCGCAGGTCAAAGGCTGCACCATAGACCGCGTGCCGCGCAAATGGGAAAAGCCCAGCGACCATGCGCCGGTAACCGTGGAACTCGGCTAAAAACCTCAAGCGGCGAATCCCCGGCGGTCCTTCTTCCACCAGCCAGGGCCGCGGGACTGGCTTTGCCAGACCGCAGGCGCAGCGGCCCCCTCGGGGGGCAGGGAGCTACACGAAGTGAGCGACCGTGGGGGCCACATTCACTCCAGGTGGAGCTCCTGGATCTTCCGCGTGATGG
>NZ_JBFUBY010000072.1:0-15749 GCF_056405515.1 Polaromonas sp. P1_G2 | reverse complement strand
CTTCGGTGGCTTCGGTGGCTTTGGCGGTTTCGGTGGTTTTGGTGGTTTCGGCGCGCCGGACGCCAATCCCTTGCTGGCCGATGGCATGACAAAAAGCAGCGCGGCCCTCGCAGGGCCATTCCAGGGGCCGACCTTGCCGGTCAACCTTCCCCTTCCCATCGACAAGCCGGACCGGCTGGCGCAGTGGGCGGCTGAGCGGCGCCTGCAGGTCTGCGCGCTTGAACTGATGGGCGGCCTTCACTTCGGTGTTCATTTGGCGCGCGAGTCGGTCACCCTGGGGTTTGTGGACCTCAACAAGAAACCGCTCAAGGACCATGCCATTGTTCGCCTGGTTCGTCCCACGGCCAAGGTGTTCAAACAACAGGTGGGGCTGGTGGCCAACTATGCGGAGCTGCGTGAAGACCGCGGCAGCGAAATCCTGAGCCAGATGACGCCACAGGTCCCGTATTGGGGATCCATCGTGGGCCTGCAGCCGCACCGCCATAAATGGACGCTGGAGCTGATCGCCTTGACATTGGCGCTCACGTCCGACGTGGAGATGCGCTTCAAGCACGCCTTCGCCTGCCCGCGTCCCATGGAGCTGTCGCCGCAGATCCAGCCCATGATTGACACCCCCGGCCATGCCAGTTGGCCCAGCGGGCATGCCACCGAAGCCTTCGCCGTCGCCACGGTGCTGCTGGCCTTGCTGGAAAGCGCCAACGGCACGGCGGCCAAATACCGGGAGCAACTGGAGCGGCAAGCGGCGCGCATCGCGGTGAATCGCACGGTGGCAGGCCTGCACTACCCGGTGGACAGCGCCGTGGGCCGGCTGCTCGGCACCGCGCTGGGCGAGTTTTTCGCGGCGCGCTGCCTTGGCAGCAACCAGCTGCATGAACGCGGTTTCGACGGCCGCAAGTTTCACGATCCACAGGGCGACGTTGTCGATTTCGACCTGCGCGTTCCGATGGACGACAACCACAGCGGCTACTACCAGTACCTCACCAAAATCGGTACCGTGGCGGCCTCGCCGCTACTGGCCTTTATGTGGTCCAAGGCGGCCAAAGAGTGGGAACCCCTGAAGTAAGGACACCCATGACCTGGCACAAACTTCCCAAAGGCGGCTTCACCGGCATTGACTGGGGCAAACCGGACGCGACGAACGGCTTCGATCCCTACCTGATATGGGCTGAGGCCGATAGCTTCGTGGGTTACGGCGGCACACAGCCGAAGTGGCTTGCTGTGGCGATTGAACTCAACCCCGGCGTCAGCGTCGCCCAGTTGATAAGCGCGGCCTCGCCGCAATGGCTGCATGTGCCGCCGGTGTACACCTCCAGTGCCGCACCGGCTGGGTTGCGTTACTGCACAGCCCGCGTCAAGCCGGCGTTCTTCAAGCACATCCAGCCGGGCGGCAACCTGCACGCGCTGGTCAAACGGCTGGAGCTGGGTTTGGCCGCTGGCCTTCACACGGAAGGCCCGGGCTTCATCGGGACGACGACCGGCGCCCCGCCCCTGCTCAAGGGCAAGGTCATGGCGCTGATCGACGACGGACTGGCTTTTGCCAATGCCAGCTTCTTGCACAAGGGCAAGGCGCGTACGCGCTACTTTTGGCGGCAGGACGGCAAAGGCGTGGGCCGATCGCCGGTCGGCCTGGGTTACGGCCATGAGCTGACGGCCGCCGACATCAACCAGGCGATGCAGCAGCGCAGCTACAACGGTCTGGTGGATGAAGGCGAGGTGTACCGGCATTTCAAGCTCAAGGCGCTGGAAAAGCGCGTCAGCCACGGCACGCATGTGCTGGACCTGGCGTGCGGCCCGCGCACGCTGGTGGCGCAGATGGCCGATCTCCCGCCCGGTTTTGACGGGCCGGCCAGCTGGGCCCTGGCCGATGACGATGCCAGCCGCTGCGACATCGTCGCCGTGCAGCTGGACTACGACACCGTGGCCGATACTTCGGGCGGCTCGATGAACGTACACGTCCTTGATGGATTGATGTATGTTCTTTCCCGCTGCGCGCATGACGCGAAAATCGTGACCAACATCAGCTTCGGCAMCCTGGCCGGGCCGCATGACGGAAGTTCACTGCTGGAAGCGGCGATGGACCAGCTGATCACGCTGTGCGGCCAGCGGCTGCGGATCGTGCTGGCGGCAGGCAACAGCTACCAGTTGCGCACGCACGCCAACGTGACCTTGGCAAAAAATGAGCACGCAGTGCTGCACTGGCGCGGGCAACCCAATGACGCCACCGAAAACTTCCTGGAGTTATGGCTACCGCCGCAGGCCCACGGCATCCGGATAGAAATCACGCCTCCTGGACACGCCGCACTACCGGCGCTGGACTTCGGCGAGTCCCGCATGTGGACGGGCAACGGCACGCAACCGCTGTGCGCGCTGATTTACCCCAAAAGCGTGGCAACCGGCACACACGGCACCTGCGCGCTGATCGCTTTGGCACCCACCTTCAGTTTCGACAAGGGTGTCGCCACGGCCCCTAGCGGCGTGTGGCAGATCAAGCTGACCAACACGAAGCCGGGCAAGGTCACGATAGACGCCTATGTGGAACGTGACGACGTGGTGACCGGCCCGCGAGGCGGGCGCCAATCGCACTTTGAAGACAAGCTGTACGACATGAGCGGGAACCCGTGGTCATTCGTGGATCACCCCGACAATCCGACCTTGATCCGGCGCAGCGGCAATTTCAACAGCATTGCCACCGGACGCAAGACGGTATCCGTGGGTGGCACGCGGATCGTGGGCTCACACTGGGCGCATTACTCCCCGCAAAAGCCGGACCCCGATGCAGGCAGGCCTGAGCGTCCCGGTGTGGTGAAAACCGCCAGCACCGCGGCGTTCAGTGATGAGAATCCCGCCTTGACGGGGGTTCGGGCTGCCGGCACCTACAGCAGTTCAGCCGTCCGGCTAAAGGGTACCAGTGCCGCGGCGCCGCAGGAAACGCGGCGCATCTTTAACGCGATATAGACCGCCCTCGCCGCTACCAGCGACTGGGCAGTTTCTTGAGCAGGGTGATGCGCTTGGTGCCCATCTCGATGTAGCCGCCCTTTTCAAGGTCTTTGAGCAGGCGGCTGACCATCTCGCGCGAGGCGCCGACGCGGCTGGCGATATCCTGGTGGGTGATCGCCTCCAAGGTGACGCCCTCGGCGGTATCGCGGGTCGCGACGTCGTCGTGGGCTTCCAGCACGGCAATCAATCGCCCATACACGTCAAGCAACGCCATATTGCGGGCGGCTTCCGTGGCGGTGCGGGCACGGCGGATGACCTGGACCACCAGATTGATGGCGAATCCTGGCTCATCGACCAAGTGTTCGCTCACTTCCGCGCGACTGAGCACGGCGCAGGTACAGGGCTCCAGGGTGATGACCGAGGCGGAACGAGGCCCTCCGTCCAGCGACATTTCACCGAAGTAGTCGCCTGAATGAATCCTGCCGTAGGTGATTTCACGGCCGCTTTCGTCCATGGAGAACACCTTGACGCTGCCTTTGAGCAGCACGAACAGGCTGTCCCCGATTTCGCCCTCATTGATGACGACCGCCTTTTTGGGGTAACTTCGCACCGCGCCGCGCATGGCCAGGGTGCGTAATTCGGGGGTCAAATGGGCGTAAAGATCTTCTTCGGGAGGCATATGCGGACTCATGTTATGAGTCGTAATCTAGCACGTTGCCGGCCGTCCCGACGCGAATATCAATGTCAATGAATCTGTCCGATCGACAAGGGGGCGATGGGCGGCAGGATCGCCACGCGATTGACCAATTCCCGGACACCGCTGGAGGCGGTCTTGGCACACAGGCTGCGCACATGGCTGCGCACGGTGGAGACGGCGACTTTCATCTGCGTGGCGATCTCGGGCGTGCTCAGGCAGCGGCATAGCAAGACCAGCACCTGCTCTTCCGTGTGGGTGAGGCCGTGGTTGCGGGCGAACGCACCGAACACGCCGGACTCGCTCACCCCCACGCGCGACAACATGAGCGCGATCCGGTCACAGGGGCTGCCAGGCTGGCGCTGCAGCGGGACCAGGGCCAGGGTGAAATCCACGCCCTCTGCCGCCAGCTTGATGAGGCCGCGCTTGCCGGCCATGGCCTTGCCCAGGGCATTCTGGAAGGCTTTGGCGTCGGCCGGCATGAGGACCTTCAACTCGCCCCGCTCCGCACCCAGCACGGCGGCGCGGTCGAGTTCGCGCCGGGCGGCCTGGTTGGCGTGCAGTATCTTTCCCTGGGTGCTGACGATGAGCACGCCGTGGGCCAGCTCATCCAGCAGCAGGGCCAACAGTGCCGGCGCCGGATCAGTTTCGTCCAGGGAAAAAGGAGGGGCGGCCTCCAGGAAGGCGGCTTCGGGCTGTGCATACAAGGTCACGGGGCGCTCCATCCTACAAATAGATGAGCATAAAAAGCCAGGCCGAATGTGGATAGTGAATATGCAGGGTCATTCTTGTGAGAAATTCACATGAATTTGCCCCCAGGGCCGCTTTTCAGGCCGGCTCGCGCTCCAGCATGGCCAGGGTGGCGTCCATGACCTGCGGCAGGAAGGCCATCTGCACGTGGGCGGCGCCGCGGACCAAGCGGTTGTCGGCGCCGGGCAAGGTAGCCGTTGATGTCGGGAACACGATGTTGTCGCAGTTGGAATACCAGCACGTGAACAGCGCATGGCGGCCAGCCGGCATCTCGTGGTCCAGCTGCGTCTGCCAGTCGGACTGCAAGCGCATCTGGCGGCCATTGTGGCCATGGCCGAAGCGTGCCAGCCAGGTCCCTCGGTGCGGCGATCCTATGGTGACCACATGGAAAACGCGGGCCTCGGCTCGCATGCGCTTGAGCCAGGCCCGGACAGCCAGCCCGCCCATGCTATGGCATACCAGCAGCGGCGGCAGGCCGGTGGCCTCGGTGACCTGGCGGACCGCCTCGTCGATCTGCGGCGCATAGTCGTCGATGGAGCCGAACAGGGGTTCGAGGTTGACGGCGACAAAGGCGCGACCGCCAGCCCGGACGCGTTGCAGCCAGGGCGTCCACAAACCGCGGTTGCAGAAGAAGCCGTGCACAAACACGACGCCGCGGCGCCCCTGGACAGCTGTAACGGGCGCAAGCTGGTCCGGCACCACGTTCATGCGAAAGGGCTGGCGCCAGCAGAACACGCGCGGCGCCGTCAGGGTCTCGCCCACCCAGGCTCGCAGCAGTTCCATCCAGGTAGGCTGCGGCGCCGGGTCTTGTTTGTTGACATGATGGAGGAAAACGAATTCGAGGGCCAGGAAAACGGTGTAGCCCAGCACGAAGACCAGAAACCCCGTGACGGCCAGCACAGGGGAGTCGCTGCGGAACCAGAACAGCCAGCCAAAGGCCGCTGCGACCAGGGACAGGGTGATGAGTCTTTGCAGGTGGGCCAGCATGGATGGGAGATGGAAAAAGAAGCGGATCAAGCCGCAGTATCTCAGGCCAGTGTGACAACCCGGCCCGAGAGCCTGCCGGCCAGGTCCTGCGCCAGGCGGTTCACCATGCCGTAAATGGAGAGCTGGGGGTTCGCGCCTATGCTGGTCGGAAACAGCGAGCCGTCGTGGATCGACAGATTCTCAAGTTGCCAATGGACGCCGTCCGGCCGGATGACGCCCTGGCGTTCGGTGCCGGCCAGGCCGCAGCCGCCCATGACGTGGGCGCTCACAACCCGCGTCAGCAGGGGCTTCATGGGCAAGGCATTGACCGCGTCGCGCGCCTGCGCCCAGGAGGTGTAGGGCTGGGCCATCTCGTGCAGCGGCAGCACCTGTTTCGCGCCCGCAGCGAACTGGATTTCCATCATCGACAGCAAGGCCCTGCGCCCTCCCTCCATCACGTAGTCCGTGAGCGGGTAGTCCAGCACGGCGGAGTTGTCGCTGCGCAGCTTGACCTGCCCACCCGGCGACGCGTCATGAAAGCCGTCGCGCAACAGCGCCAGCAAGGTATGGTTGTAGGGGAAGGATTTGAGCAGCTCGTGCTGGCCCTGGCCGAAGCCCGGCACCGTCGACGCAAAAATCACCGGATGCAGCGGCGGGGCCTCGAGCTTGTAGCCTATGGGACCGTCGATCGCCTGGGTTTCCAGGAAATGGTCGGAGTAAATGGTTTGCGGTGCGCCGTTCCAGGCTTCCACTTTTTGCTCGAATACGCTGGAAGACATGACCACGGGGTGCAGAAAGGTGCGGGCGCCGAGTACGCCATGCGGATCGGGCGCCTGCGAACGCAGCAGCACGGCCGGCGAGTTGATGGCGCCGCCGGCGAGCACATAATGTTTCGCGGCGATCCTGATAGTCTCGCCTGCGCCCATGCTGCGGCATACGAGCGCGGTGACCTTGCCGTTGGCCAGCTCAAAGCGTTCCGCGCGGGTCTCGGTCAGCAGCTGCGCGCCCTTGTCGAGCGCTGCGGGGATGGTGGTGACCAGCATGGACTGCTTGGCATTGGTCGGGCAGCCCAGGCCGCAGGAGCCGAGGTTCCAGCAACCTTTGACATTGCGCGAAATGGCCGATGCGGGAATCCCGAGCCTGGCCGCGCCTCTGCGCAGCAAGTCGTTGTTCTCGTTGGGAGGCACCAGCCAGGGCGTGATGTTGAGGCGCTGCTCCGCCTGAGCGAAGTAGGGCGCCAGCGCATCCGTGGTGTAGCCGTCCAGCCCGAACCGGTCCTGCCAGAACTTGAGCGTGGAGTTTGGCGTGCGAAAGGAGCTGGTCCAGTTCACCGTGGTGGAGCCGCCCACGCAGCGGCCCTGCAGGATGTTGATGGCCTTGTCCTCGGTCTTGCGCGCCGCGCTTTCCTGGTACAGCGAGGGATAGGCTTCTGATTCTTTCTGGTTGAAGTCGCTGCTGCTTTTGAGCGGGCCCTCTTCAACAATCACCACCTGCAGGCCGGCCTTGGCCAGCAGCTCGGCCGTGATGCCGGCGCCGGCGCCGCTTCCGATGATGGCGACGTCGCAGCCGATGTTTTTCGGCGCAGGCCCGAGCGCACCGCCCATGACTTTCCAGCCACGTGCGATGCCCTCGCGGATCGGGTCTTTCAATTGGCTCATGCTGCTTGGGGTGGTCTTTAGATCTTCATGGGGCCGGGATATCCCAGCAGCGGCCAGCTGGCCGGATCGGAAAAATACGCGCCCGCGGTGATGTCGTGCAAGGCGGCGTAGGCCTGCTGGCGCAAGGCCAGCCTGGACAGGCGCATGTCCTGAAGTGATCGCTGGATGTCGGCGATGGACGCCTCGTCCCACGGTTGGCTCAGACCGGCCAGGGTGCGCCGGCCCGCGGCACTTGCGAGCAAGGCCAGCAGTTGCGAGAGTTCGGCCTGCGCGTGCGGCGGCAGGGCCTGCACCAGCACGTCGATGCGGCCGAGCAGGCCGTCCAGTGCGATGTGCCGCGCGCCGTCTTCGGCCGGCAGCGTCTTGTCCAGCACGGCCCTTCCAACGGCGGAAAATACTTCACGGCCCGAGGCGCTCAACGTGCCGCCGGCGAGGCCGGGCTGCAGCAACGCGGCCGTGCCGCCGGCAACCAGCAGCACGGCAGCCGACGCTGCGCCGAGCTTGAGGAGCGTTCTTCTTTGCATCCCGGCAGTTTCGCATGGGCATTTAAGTTTCAATAGGGGCCCGTACCTAGATAAACTCCGGGTTTGTATGGACGCCTCCGCACAACAAATACACGACGCGCTAGAGACCGTGGCCAGGCTTCGGCAACAGCACAGGGCCGACCCGCCGCTGGCCCGGGCCAGCGCCGAGGTCAAGCGCTTCCAGGCGCGCCGCTTCCAGGCCACTTATTCCGACCTGCTGCACAGCCATCGGTATAAAACGGCGGCTTCGTTTTTTCTGCAGGAGCTCTACAGCGACAAGGACTATGCCGAGCGCGACCAACAGTTCGCGCGTATCGCCGGCACCATCGCCAAGCTTTTTCCGCAACCCGTGGTCAATACCGCGGCGGCGCTGGCGGAAGTGCACGCGCTGACGGAACAGCTCGACGACCTGATGGCGCGCGAATGGCTGACGGATGTTGAGGCCGTCCCCCAAAGCAGTGACTGCGCGCGTTACATCCGCTGTTGGCGCCGCGTCGGGGACATCGCCGCGCGCGAGCGGCAACTCGAGGTGGTGCTGCACCTGGGACGGGAGCTGGACCGTCTGACACGAATGTTCGRGCTTCGCACCCTGCTCAAGATGATGCGCGGTCCCGCGGCGGCGGCCGGGCTGAACTCGCTGCAGCAATTCCTGGAAACCGGCTTCGATGCATTCGCCGATATGCGCGGAGCGGGCGAGTTTCTCAAGCTCATCAAAGACCGCGAGACGGCATGGATTCACGCCCTCTTTGAGGACGACGCTGTCACCTGCGAGACCAGATTGGGCCATTTGCTCGCGGCCGGGCCCTGATATCGCGCCGGCATTAGGACAAGCCCCATACGGATTCCCTCGCGCGGCTTTCACAATGAGCAGCAAGGAGTTTGTATGAACAAGCATTGGCTCAAGAGTTATCCCGAAGGCGTTTCGCACGAAATTAACACCGAACAGTTCCGTTCACTGACGCACCTGCTGGAGGAGTCGTTCAAGAAGAACGCGGCCAAGCCGTTCTCGGTGTGCATGGATCGCTGGATGAGCTACGGCCAGCTCGATGACCTTTCTTCGGCGCTGGGCGCCTGGCTGCAAACCCTGGGCCTGGAACCCGGTGCCCGCGTGGCCATCATGCTGCCCAACGTACCGCAGTTTGCCGTCACCATGGCAGCCATCCTGCGCGTGGGCTACACCTGCGTCAACGTTAACCCGCTCTACACCGCGCGGGAGCTGGAGCACCAGTTGCGCGACTCCGGCGCGACGACCATCGTGATCCTGGAAAACTTCGCGGCCACCCTGGCGGAGGTGATTGAACGCACGCCGGTGAAGAACGTCGTCATGGCTTCCATGGGTGATTTGCTGGGTTTCTGGTACGGACAGTGGATCACTTTCGCGGTCCGCCACCTCGCCAAGCTGGTGCCGGCGTACAAGCTGCCATTGAGCGAAGGGCGCAGCGTCACCGCCTTCAATCGCGCGATTGCCGAGGGCAGCCGCCTGGCGCTCAAGCCCGCGCAAAGCACATTGGATTCCATTGCATTTTTGCAATACACCGGCGGCACCACCGGCCTGTCTAAGGGTGCAGTGCTTACCCATCGCAACATCGTCGCCGCAATTTTGCAGGCCGAGGAATGGTTCACGCCCGCACTGAAGCGGATCGGCGACGTCAGCAAAACCAACAACATTGCGGCCCTGCCGCTGTACCACATCTTCGCGCTGACGCTGTGCCTGCTGACCATCCGCTGGGGCGCCCATCTGACGCTGATTCCCAATCCGCGCGACTTCGGAAAGTTCATTGAAGTTCTCAAGAAGCGGCCGTTTCACCTGCTGCCGGCGGTCAACACCTTGTTCAACGCACTGCTTCAGCACCCACAGTTCAAGACAGTGGACTTCTCCAGCCTGTGTGTTTCCCAGGCCGGCGGCATGGCCGCATCCGAAGGCACGGCGAAGCACTGGCTGCAGGTCACAGGTTGCCCCATGATCGAGGGCTGGGGCATGAGTGAGACTTGCGCGATCGGCACCAACAATCCGGTGACCAACAAGGATTTCACCGGCACCATAGGATTGCCTCTGCCCAGCATCGAGGTCGCGATCAAGGATGACGATGGCAAGTCGCTCGCGATAGGGGAGTCCGGCGAGATCTGCATCAAGGGTCCGCAGGTCATGACGGGCTACTACCAGCAGCCGGAAGAGAACAAGAAGGCGTTCACCTCCGACGGCTTCATGCGCACGGGCGACATCGGCATCATGGACGAGCGTGGATACACCAAAATCATCGACCGCAAGAAGGACATGATCATTGTTTCCGGCTTTAATGTCTTCCCCAACGAGCTTGAGAACGTGATTTCCCTGTGTCCTGGTGTCATTGAATGTGCGGCCATCGGTATTGCGGACGACAAACAGGGTGAGGCCATCAAGGTTTTTGTTGTCAAGAACGACCCTACACTGACCGAGGACGACGTGAGCGCCTATTGCAAGCAACACCTCACGGGCTACAAGCGCCCCAAATACATCGAATTCCGCGATGACCTACCCAAAACCAACGTCGGAAAGATCCTCAGGCGTGAATTGCGCGCGTCGGCCTGAGTTTTTTTTCGGCAGTAGTTGCTGATGGCTGCGCCGGATTTCCCGCCTGGGCTGCATGTTTTCGAGCGTGGCTGGCTCTCCGCCAACAATATTTTGTTCACGGGTGGTGACGAAACCCTGCTGGTCGACAGCGGCTATTGCACGCACGCGGCGCAAACACTCTCGCTGGTGGAGTCCGCTCTGGGTTCGCGGCCTCTCGATAGGCTCATCAACACGCATTTGCACAGCGACCACTGCGGCGGTAATGCGGCTTTGCAGGCGCGTTATCCAGGCCTTCGTACTTTTATTCCACCTGGCCACTCAAAACAAGTTGCGGATTGGGATCCGGTAGCGCTGACTTATTTGCCGACAGGGCAGCTTTGTCCGCGGTTCAGCTTTACGCAGACGATCCAGCCGGGGATTTCCATGCGTTTTGGATCGGCGATGTGGCAGGTTCATGCGGCGCCTGGGCACGATCCGCACTCGCTGGTGTTTTTTGAACCTCGGACTCGGGTGCTAATTTCCGCGGATGCCCTGTGGGAAAACGGATTTGGTGTGGTATTTCCAGAGCTCGAGGGCGCGGATGCATTCTCCGAAGTCGCTGCGACCCTTGATCTGATTGAGCATCTGAATCCAAAAACCGTGATTCCCGGGCATGGACGTGTCTTTGCCTATGCGCCCGAGGTGTTGGCACGAGCACGCCAGCGCCTGGATTCATTCGTCAGCAAGCCATCGAGGCATGCACAGCATGCCGCGAAAGTTCTGCTCAAGTTCAAGTTGCTCGAAACCCAGCGCCAGGATTTCGATGAGTTTGCGCAATGGGCGACCGAAACACCCTATTTCCTGCAAATCAAGAACAAGTTTTTTGCTGAAATTCCTGTCCGCGCGTGGATCAAGCAACTCAGCGATGAGCTGGTTGCGGCCGGCGTGGCTCAAAGGGATGGCGAGTACATCGTGAACGCTTGAGCGCTCCAGGCTAATTGGGTTCGAAATCCGGGGTTGCTCCTCTGCGGAAGTGCCTTTCAGCTCGCACTCTCCCGCAGATCACGCATCCCAAAAACAAAAAAACCCGCCATGAATTCATGCGGGCTTTTTTTGAACCTCCGTGCGACCTGGTCACCTGTCACACAGGCAAATCAAGCGCACAAAAGAAAACGCCCGGTTGATCAAAAATCAACCGGGCGTTCCTTGCTGTAAGAGCCTGACGATGTCCTACTTTCACACGGGAATCCGCACTATCATCGGCGCTAAGTCGTTTCACTGTCCTGTTCGGGATGGGAAGGAGTGGTACCAACTTGCTATGGTCATCAGGCATAACTTGTTGACAGACTGTCCAAAGAACAGCCCATCGAATTCATAGAGTAAATCAGATTTTATTTAGATTCGCACAGCTGCTGGGCTGTGCTTTTTGAATGCGTCAACTTGGCATAACAACTTCGAATTAATCAAAGTTATAGGGTCAAGCCGCACGAGCAATTAGTATCAGTTAGCTTAACGCATTACTGCGCTTCCACACCTGACCTATCAACGTCCTGGTCTTGAACGACTCTTTAGGGGGCTCAAGGCCCCGGCAGATCTAATCTTGAAACGAGTTTCCCGCTTAGATGCTTTCAGCGGTTATCTCTTCCGAACTTAGCTACTCGGCAATGCCACTGGCGTGACAACCGATACACCAGAGGTTCGTCCACTCCGGTCCTCTCGTACTAGGAGCAGGCTTCCTCAAATCTGCAGCGCCCACGGAAGATAGGGACCAAACTGTCTCACGACGTTTTAAACCCAGCTCACGTACCTCTTTAAATGGCGAACAGCCATACCCTTGGGACCGGCTACAGCCCCAGGATGAGATGAGCCGACATCGAGGTGCCAAACACCGCCGTCGATATGAACTCTTGGGCGGTATCAGCCTGTTATCCCCAGAGTACCTTTTATCCGTTGAGCGATGGCCCTTCCATACAGAACCACCGGATCACTATGTCCTGCTTTCGCATCTGCTCGACTTGTCAGTCTCGCAGTTAAGCACGCTTATGCCATTGCACTATTAGCACGATGTCCGACCGTACCTAGCGTACCTTCGAACTCCTCCGTTACACTTTGGGAGGAGACCGCCCCAGTCAAACTGCCTACCATGCACTGTCCCCGATCCAGATAATGGACCTAGGTTAGAACCTCAAACACACCAGGGTGGTATTTCAACGTTGGCTCCATGCGATCTAGCGACCACACTTCAAAGCCTCCCACCTATCCTACACAGATCTGTTCAAAGTCCAATACAAAGCTACAGTAAAGGTTCATGGGGTCTTTCCGTCTTTCCGCGGGGAGATTGCATCATCACAAACATTTCAACTTCGCTGAGTCTCAGGAGGAGACAGTGTGGCCATCATTACGCCATTCGTGCAGGTCGGAACTTACCCGACAAGGAATTTCGCTACCTTAGGACCGTTATAGTTACGGCCGCCGTTTACTGGGACTTCAATCAAGAGCTTGCACCCCATCATTTAATCTTCCAGCACCGGGCAGGCGTCACACCCTATACGTCGACTTTCGTCTTAGCAGAGTGCTGTGTTTTTAATAAACAGTTGCAGCCACCGATTTTTTGCAGCCTCATTGGGCTCCCCAAGTAAATGGTTCACCTACTAAAGGCACACCTTCTTCCGAAGTTACGGTGTCAATTTGCCGAGTTCCTTCTCCTGAGTTCTCTCAAGCGCCTTAGAATACTCATCTCGCGCACCAGTGTCGGTTTGCGGTACGGTCGTGTGTAGCTGAAGCTTAGTGGCTTTTCCTGGAAGCAGGGTATCACTCACTTCGTCTGCAAGCAGACTCGTTATCACCCCTCATCTAAGCCCGGCGGATTTACCTACCAGGCACGACTACAGGCTTGAACCAACATATCCAACAGTTGGCTGAGTTAACCTTCTCCGTCCCCACATCGCACTACACATCGGTACAGGAATATTGACCTGTTTCCCATCAGCTACGCATCTCTGCCTCGCCTTAGGGGCCGACTCACTCTACGCCGATGAACGTTGCGTAGAAAACCTTGCGCTTACGGCGAGGGGGCTTTTCACCCCCTTTAACGCTACTCATGTCAGCATTCGCACTTCTGATACCTCCAGCAGGGTTTACACCACCACCTTCACAGGCTTACAGAACGCTCTCCTACCACTTGCAATAAATTGCAAATCCGCAGCTTCGGTAACTGGCTTAGCCCCGTTACATCTTCCGCGCAGGACGACTCGATCAGTGAGCTATTACGCTTTCTTTAAATGATGGCTGCTTCTAAGCCAACATCCTGACTGTTATAGCCTTCCCACTTCGTTTCCCACTTAGCCAATTTTAGGGACCTTAGCTGGCGGTCTGGGTTGTTTCCCTCTTGAGTCCGGACGTTAGCACCCGGTGCTCTGTCTCCCAAGCTGTACTCATCGGTATTCGGAGTTTGCATTGGTTTGGTAAGTCGCCATGACCCCCTAGCCAAAACAGTGCTCTACCCCCGATGGTAATACTTGAGGCACTACCTAAATAGTTTTCGGAGAGAACCAGCTATTTCCAAGTTTGTTTAGCCTTTCACCCCTATCCACAGCTCATCCGCTAGTTTTGCAACACTAGTCGGTTCGGACCTCCAGTGCGTGTTACCGCACCTTCATCCTGGCCATGGATAGCTCACTTGGTTTCGGGTCTACACCCAGCGACTGATCGCCCTATTCGGACTCGATTTCTCTACGGCTACCCTATTCGGTTAACCTTGCCACTGAATGTAAGTCGYTGACCCATTATACAAAAGGTACGCAGTCACCCCTTACGAGGCTCCTACTTTTTGTAAGCACACGGTTTCAGGATCTATTTCACTCCCCTCCCGGGGTTCTTTTCGCCTTTCCCTCACGGTACTAGTTCACTATCGGTCAATGATGAGTATTTAGCCTTGGAGGATGGTCCCCCCATATTCAGACAGGATTTCTCGTGTCCCGCCCTACTTGTCGTTAGCTCAGTACCACAAGTCTCTTTTTGCATACGGGGCTATCACCCGCTATGGCCAACCTTTCCAGGCTGTTCTGCTAAGAGTCTTGCTATCACTAACAGGCTTCTCCGATTTCGCTCGCCACTACTTTCGGAATCTCGGTTGATGTATTTTCCTCGAGCTACTGAGATGTTTCAGTTCACCCGGTTCGCCTCGCATACCTATGTATTCAGTATGCGATACCCCTAAGGGTGGGTTTCCCCATTCAGAAATCTCCGGATCAAAGCTAATTTGCCAGCTCCCCGAAGCTTATCGCAGGCTATCACGTCTTTCGTCGCCTATCATTGCCAAGGCATCCACCATGTGCTCTTATTCACTTGACCCTATAACTTTGATTTCTCAAGTTATCTTCAAGGAATGATGTCTGGTCTTTCACCAGACGCGTTATGCCGTATCTTTCAATATCCGGTTTGATCCGAAATTAAAAGTTTCTTTTGACGCAATCAAAAATCTCTAAATGTTGCTGATGGCACGGTCTGCACTAAACCTTTACGAATGTGCAGTTTCCACCAGCAACGCTGATTTAACTCTATGAATTTTTAAAGAACAGCCAATAATTGAAATGAATCAATTAACACAAAGCATCCTCAAAGAAGATACTTTGCATTAATTAAGTACGCCCGAAATAAGTTGGTGGAGGATGACGGGATCGAACCGACGACCCCCTGCTTGCAAAGCAGGTGCTCTCCCAGCTGAGCTAATCCCCCAAAATTCAAACCTGATTTGGTGGGTCTGGTTGGGCTCGAACCAACGACCCCCGCCTTATCAAGACGGTGCTCTAACCAGCTGAGCTACAGACCCTCAAATTCAACAGTTGAACTGAAGGTAGCACCAATTAGATTGATGACCAATGCTGTTGTTTAAGACAACAGCCGATAAGAATGGGCGTAAGAATTTGATTGCATATTTCCAGAAAGGAGGTGATCCAGCCGCASSTTCCSMTACGGCTACCTTGTTACGACTTCACCCCAGTCACGAACCCTGCCGTGGTAATCGCCCTCCTTGCGGTTAGGCTAACTACTTCTGGCAGAACCCGCTCCCATGGTGTGACGGGCGGTGTGTACAAGACCCGGGAACGTATTCACCGCGACATTCTGATCCGCGATTACTAGCGATTCCGACTTCACGTAGTCGAGTTGCAGACTACGATCCGGACTACGACTGGTTTTATGGGATTAGCTCCCCCTCGCGGGTTGGCAACCCTCTGTACCAGCCATTGTAKSACGTGTGTAGCCCWRCCYRTAAGGGCCATGAGGACTTGACGTCATCCCCACCTTCCTCCGGYTTRTCACCGGCAGTCYCWYTAGAGTGCCCAACTAAATGTAGCAACTAATGACAAGGGTTGCGCTCGTTGCGGGACTTAACCCAACATCTCACGACACGAGCTGACGACAGCCATGCAGCACCTGTGTTACGGTTCTCTTTCGAGCACTAAGCCATCTCTGGCGAATTCCGTACATGTCAAAGGTAGGTAAGGTTTTTCGCGTTGCATCGAATTAAACCACATCATCCACCGCTTGTGCGGGTCCCCGTCAATTCCTTTGAGTTTCAACCTTGCGGCCGTACTCCCCAGGCGGTCAACTTCACGCGTTAGCTTCGTTACTGAGTACTAATGCACCCAACAACCAGTTGACATCGTTTAGGGCGTGGACTACCAGGG
>NZ_JBFUBY010000071.1:0-15875 GCF_056405515.1 Polaromonas sp. P1_G2 | reverse complement strand
ATTTCGGCCTGCTTGGCTTCCGCGTATTTGCCCATATTGGTCAGCGACTCCTGCACCAGGCGGTAGACCGTCAATTGCGCGGAGCCGCCGAGTTCGACGGATTCCAGGTCGGTGGTGATGGACAGGCCCGAGCGTTCCTCGAACTCGCGCGCCAGGATCTCCAGCGATGCCACCAGGCCCAGGTGCGACAGCGAGGACGGCCGCAGGTCTTCCACGATGCGGCGCTTGAGCGCGATGCCGCTGTTGAGCGTGTTGGTCAGGTGCGTCAGCCGTTCCGCGGCTTCCGGCAGATTGCCCGCCAGGCGTGACTTCAAACGGGCCACGTCGAGCTTGGCCGCCGTCAGCAGCGCGCCCAGTTCATCGTGCAGTTCGCGCGCGAGGTGGCCGCGCTCGTCCTCGCGCACGTTCTGCAGGTGGGTGGCCAGCTCGGCCAGGTTGGCGGTCCGGTCGCGGACCTGCACTTCCAGGAAGTCGCGCTCGCGCTGCAGCGACTCCTGCTCGCGGCGGCCGGAAGCCAGCAAGGCCTTGGTCTGCAGAAGGTACATGTAGAAGGCCAGCAGGCCCGCCAGCGCCATGGTGGCCACGCCGATGCGCGACAGCTGTAGCGTTCGCCTGATCTGGTCTTGCCCCTGTTCCATTTTGCTGACGCTGCTGGCGGCCAGCTTGGCGGACTGCGCGCGGATGGCCTCCATATGCTCCTTGCCGACGTCRGTGGTCAGCACGAATTTCCAGGCGTCCTCGTTGCCCTCCTTGCGCATGCGGATGCTCAGGTCCATTTCAGCGAGCTTGCGCGAGACATGCCGCGACATCAGGCCGAATTCCCCGAGCTGCTCCCGGTACGGGGTGAACAGCTGGCGCAGCGCGTTCAGGTTGTCGTCGATATCGGCCAGGGCGGCGTTGTAAGGCTCCAGGTAGCGCACGTCGCCTGTCAGCAGGTAGCCCCGCTGGCCGGTTTCCGCGTCCAGCATATGCTGCAGAAGTTTATTGATGGCGCCGCGCGTCAACTGCGCTTCTTCAATGCTGGCCGCCGCCTCGGTAGACTTGCGAAAACTCGCCTCATTGATGAAGATGAGGAAGGCGGCAGCCAGCACCGCCAAGGGCAGGCTGATGGCCATTCTGGGTATCGCAAATGGTTTCACGGCAAACTCCGTTTGGTACTTCGGTGAAGAATTCGTCAATAATGGATGCTGAAAATTAAAGCAGGTGCCGTTCCCGGCATCTCTCTTTCACGGCACCGCCGGCTTGCGCGGGCTTTATAAGGAAGACAGCGACATGATCAAAATCGGAATTGTGGACGACCACGCCATTGTGCGTTCCGGGCTCAAGCAGTTTTTCTCGGACCAGGTCGACTTGCGCGTCGTCGGCGAGGCCGGCAGCGGCCGCGAGGCCATTGACCTGGTTCGCAATGTCGAACTCGACATCCTCGTCATGGATTTGTCCATGCCCGGGCAGAGCGGTATTGATGCACTGGCCATGATCCGCGCGAAGGCGCCCGATGTCGGCATTCTGATCCTGAGCGGCTATCCCGAGGAACACTATGCGGTCAACCTGATTCGGCAAGGCGCCAGCGGCTACCTCAACAAGGAGTGCGATCCCTCCGAAATCGTCGACGCCATCCGCGTGATCTCGCTGGGAAAACGCTACATCACCCCGGCGGTCGCCGAGCTGCTGGCGCAACAGCTGAACCGGCCCAACGACGTGGCTTCGCACGAGCAGCTGTCCGAGCGGGAGTTCCAGGTGTTTCTGAAACTGGCGAAGGGTGAAACGGCGGGCGACATTGCCAAGGCGCTGTCGCTGAGCGTGAAGACGGTGAGCACCTACCGCACGCGCGTGATGGAAAAAATGAGCCTTTCCTCCAACAGCGACCTGACTTACTACGCCCTCAAGAACAAGTTGATCGACTGAGTTCAATCGACGGCGGCGCTCTGCTGGATGCAATAGTCCACCAGGGCGTCGATCTCGTTGGATTTGTCGAACACTGCGTCGACACCCAGCTGGGTGCAACGCTGGCGGATATCGGCCGTCGCGTAGTTGCTCAGGACCACGACCTTCTGACGCGAAGGGCGATCCCTGCAGGCGGCCAGCACGCCCAGGCCGCTTCCCTGTTTGAGAAACAGGTCAACGATCGCCAGATCCCAGTCCCCGCTGTTTTCCGTCAGCCAGGCCTTGCCTTCGTTCTCGGTTTCTGCGGTTCCCACGGCATCAATGCGTGCCAATTCCTCAAGCGTCCCGATCAGGTTTTCACGAATCGTGGGATTGTCTTCTACGATGTACGTTTTCAGTCTCACTGCTCAGGTCCAGGTAGGAGGCGTCGTGGCTCTCGAAGTATTACGAAAGTCCAAAGGATTCGAGAGTCTCTTGTTTCCTAATGTATCTTTTATCAGGGCCCATTCTGCCAGCGGCCAAGGCCAGCACTTGTAGGAGGGCTCCTACGCCCCCCGATTTGCCCACACACCAGACGCTCGCTTGCGGGCTGTAGGCACATGCCCACAGTGTGTTGTGGCGCCTGCCGACTGTTGCGTTGTGCGATTCCGGTCGATAGTGAGGCACATAGAAAACAGAGCCCTGCGCCGTTCCCGACGCGGACATCACACCCACAAACGCAGGGAGGCGGCGCATGTTCGGCAGTGTTTCCAACGCCTTTCCCGGCCACTGCATGGCAAGCCTCACGCCTTCCTTTTGATGCAGGCTTGACCCTCCATGCCACCCATGAACGACACACAGTCCCACCCGGTCCTTTGGCGAAGATGGCTTGCCGGCATTGCCGCCGTGCTGGCCGTCCTTGTCCTGGTGCTGGTGTTTTTCCCCTGGGATGTGCTGCGCGGCCCCATCAACCGCCATGTCTCGGACCAGCTGGGCCGGCGCTTTGAAATCACGCGGCACCTGTCGGTGCATCTGGGGCGCACCGTCACGGTCAGGGCCGACGGTGTGGAGTTCGCCAACCCCGAATGGGCCGACAAGCCGTACCTGGTCAAGGCGCAAGCGGCCGAGTTCGACATCAAGCTGCTGCCGCTGCTGCTGGGCAAGGTCGTGCTGCCACGCATCGCGCTGACGGCGCCGGAGATCGGCTTGCAGATGGAGCCCGACGGACGCAGGACCTGGGCGCTGTCACGCGACACCTCCGACGAAGGCGCCACCCCGCGCATTGATGCCCTGCTGATCGAYGGCGGCAGCGTCGATTACCAGGCGGCAGCGCAGGGTGCGAACATCCATGTGGATTTTTCGCTCGCGCAGGAAACCGCCGGCCAGTTGCCGCTGAGCTACAAGGCCAAGGGGAAATGGCAGGGCGAGGCCTTCAGCGCCAGCGGCCGCACCGGCGGCGTGCTGCAGTTGAGCAAGAACCTCGAAGCGCCTTTTCCCATCGAGGTGAACGCGGTGGCCGGCAAGACCAGCCTGAAGGCCAAGGGGACCATCGCCAACCTCGCGGAACTCGCGGGGGTGGATGCCAGCTTCGACCTGCAGGGCCGCAACCTGGAAGAACTCTACAAGTTGCTGGGCGTGGTATTGCCTTCCACCCCCCCTTACAAGCTGCGCGGCAAGTTGGCCAAGCACGGCAAGGTCTGGGCCGCCAGCCAGATCCAGGGCACGCTGGGAAGCTCGGACCTCGGCGGCGCGCTCAGTTTCGACCAGTCGGCTGCGGTGCCGCTGCTGACCGGCAAGGTGCAGTCAAAATTGCTGGACTTYGCCGATCTGGCGCCAGTGATCGGGTTGCCTCCGCCAGCCGGGCCCACGCCCACGAAAGCGGCGGCGGCCAAGGCAGAGGATGAACCCGCACCGGCAAAAAGAAGCACGCCCGGCGGCGCATCGCGCAAAGTCCTGCCCGTCGCGACACTGGACGTCACCCGGCTCAAGGCCATGAATGCCGATGTGGTGTATTCCGCATCCGACATCCGGCATGTGGAGGTCCTGCCGCTCGACAAAGGCAGCGTCCACGTCAAGCTGAGCGCCGGCGTGCTGCAGCTGGAGCCGATCTCCTTGGGCATCGCGGGCGGCACGGTGGCCGGCAGCATACGCATCGATTCCAATGTGATGCCCGCGAGCTTCGCGACGCGGCTGGACCTGCGCGCGGTGCAGCTAAACCAGCTCTTTCCGGCGGTGGAGACCAGCAAAAGCAGCCTCGGAAAAATYAGCGGCCAGTTCGACCTCAAGGGGCGGGGCAATTCGCTGGCGCAAATGCTGGGCACTTCCTCCGGCGATGTGGCCGTGCTGATGGGCAAAGGCGAGATCAGCAACATCCTGCTTGAATTCATGGGACTGGACGGCGGAGAAATCATCAAGTTCCTGGTGCGCGGCGACCGCAATGTGCAGCTGCGCTGCGCGGCTGCCGCGTTTGAGGTCAAACAAGGCCTGATGAGCACCAAGACCATCGTGCTGGACACCACCGACACGGTGATCAACGGGCGCGGCAACATCAGCTTGGCTGATGAAACGCTGGACCTGATCCTGGACCCGGCGCCCAAGGACCGCAGCATCCTGAGCTTCAGGTCGCCCTTGAGGATAGGCGGCACCTTCGCGGCGCCGTCGGCGGGGCCAGACAAGAGCGCGCTGGCCGGCCGGGCCGGCATCGCGCTGGCGCTGGGCGTGGTCAATCCGCTGCTGGCTTTGGCCGCCACCATCGAAACCGGGCCGGGCCAGGATGAAAATTGCGTCGCGATCCTGAAACAGGCCGCTGCATCCAGTGCCGGTTCGCGTATGCCGACGCAGACACCGGCCGTCAAATAAAAGCAGCGCTCAGCCGTGAACGCTGCCGCAGACAGCACAAGCGGTGTTGCGCGCCAGTTTCATCTCGCTCCACTCCATGCGTTTGCCTTCCAGCATCAGCAAGCGCCCGGTGAGCGCCTCACCCACGCCGCAGATCAGCTTCAAGGCCTCGGCCGCCTGCATGCTGCCGATGATGCCGACCAGCGGCGCGAACACCCCCATGGTGGCGCAGAGCGCTTCTTCCATCAGCTCCGATTCGGGGAACACACAGGCGTAGCACGGCGACCGTGCATCGCGCGCGTCGAAGACCACGACCTGGCCATCGAAGCGGATGGCCGCGCCTGAGACCAGTGGTTTGCGATGCTTCACGCAGGCGCGGTTGATCGCGTGGCGGGTGGCGAAGTTGTCGGTGCAGTCGAGCACCAGGTCGGCCTCGCCGACCAAGCGGTCGAGCAGYGAGCCCTCAGCCCGCTGCGTGACCGGCGTGACCTCGACGTCGGGGTTGATCGCCGCGATGGCCTGTCGCGCGGACTCGGCCTTGAATTCGCCGACGCGGCCCAGGGTGTGGGCGACCTGCCGCTGCAGGTTGGTGGCATCGACCCGGTCATGGTCGGCAATGGTGAGGTGGCCGACACCGGCGCTGCCCAGGTAGAGCGCGACTGGCGAACCAAGCCCACCGGCCCCGACGATCAGCACATGCGCCTTGAGGATCTTGTCTTGGCCTTCGATGCCGATTTCATCGAGCAGGATGTGCCGGGAATAGCGGAGCAGCTGGTCGTCGGTCATGGGGAGGGAGGACTGCCGTGAGGGCAAGGCAGTCGGGGAAAAAGGCGCGAGACGCGCGAGAAACGAAACCGGGAAGACCGGCGTCTCCGGCGCTATCCCGTCACGGCTTTAGTTCTCTTTTTTCTCGTTCTTTGGCTCCACCACGGCCGTCTTGCTGACGAGCACGGGCCGGCCCTTGAGCTGGTTGATCGCCTGGGCCAGCTGGAAGTCCTTGTCGCTGCCCAGTTCAGGCGGGCGGCGCTGTTCCGGCGTCTTCTTGGCTTCTTCCTCGAGGCGTTTCATGGCTGCTTCGCGGGCTTTTTCACGGTTGGCATCCTTGACTTCGGCACCCTGGCCGCTGTTAAGGTGTTTTTCCAGGTCGGCTTCGCGGGTGCGCAGGGCGGCAAACGGGCTGCCTTCGGCGGTGTCGTCCACCATCACGTCGGGCACGATGCCGCGCGCCTGGATGGATTTGCCGCTGGGGGTGTAGTAGCGCGCCGTGGTGAGTTTCAGGCCAGTGTCGGGCCCCAGCGGACGCACGGTCTGCACCGAGCCCTTGCCGAAGGTCTGGTTGCCCATGATGGTGGCGCGCTTGTAATCCTGCAGCGCGCCGGCCACGATTTCGCTGGCCGAGGCCGAGCCCTCATTGACCAGCACCACCAGCGGCACGGTCTTGAGCGCCGCGGGCAGGCGCTTGAGCGGGTCGGAGCCGTTGCGGCGCTGGTAGAACTCAGGCGAGGCCTTGTAGGTGAACTTGCTTTCGGCCAGCTGGCCGTTGGTGGACACCACGGTGACGTTTTCGGGCAGGAAGGCGGCCGATACCGCGACGGCGGCATCCAGCAGGCCGCCCGGGTCGTTGCGCAAATCGAGCACCAGGCCCTTGAGGTTGGGTTCCTGCTTGTAGATCTGCTCGAGTTTGGTCACGAAATCGTCGACCGTGCGTTCCTGGAACTGGCTCAGGCGTATCCAGGCGTAGCCGGGTTCCACCACCTTGCTACGCACCGACTGGGTGCGGATTTCTTCCCGCGTGATGGTGACCGGGAAGGTGCGGTTTTCGTCCTTGCGGAAGATCGTCAGCAGCACCTTGGTTTTGGGTTCGCCGCGCATTTTTTTGACGGCTTCATTGAGCGTCAGGCCCTTGACGGCGGTGTCGTCGATGCGCGTGATCAGGTCGTTAGGCTTGAGGCCGGCGCGGTCGGCGGGAGAGCCTTCGATCGGCGAGACCACCTTGACCAGACCGTCTTCCTGGCTGATTTCGATGCCGACGCCGACAAAGCGGCCGGTCGTGCCTTCGCGGAATTCCTTGAAGGACTTCTTGTCGAAATAGACCGAATGCGGATCCAGGCTGGCGACCATGCCGGAGATCGCGTCGGTGATGAGTTTTTTCTCGTCCACCGGCTCCACGTAATCGCTCTTGACCATGCCGAAAACGGCGGCCAGCTGCTGCAGCTCCTCGAGTGGCAGCGGGGCGATGCCCGCGCGGGCCACCGCCTGCAATTGCACTGTGGTGAGGGCCCCTGCCACGGCGCCGATTGAAATCCAGCCTGCTATCTTGAGCTTCTGACCCATAAAAATACCTTCTTTAGCCTGTTGGGGAACCCTTGTTCCCCCTGTGGGAAGCAATATACACCTTGGAGAAAGGCCGGGAGCCCCAGTTCCGCCCCCGGCGCGGCACGGTGCGAAAAAAGAGGCGAAACGGCGGCTATTTACAGGACTTTTACAAAAACCAGGCCAGACGAGCCCTCGGGAGGAATCAGGCCTTGCCTTGTGCGCCCACGGCCGCCGCGGCCTTGGCCGCAGCCTCGCTGTCGCCCAGGTAATAGTGGCGCAGCGGTTTGAGCCCGGCATCCAGTTCGTAGACCAGCGGAATGCCGTTGGGGATGTTGAGTCCCACGATGTCGCTGTCGGAGATGTTGTCCAGGTATTTCACCAGCGCGCGTATGGAATTGCCGTGGGCCGCCACCACGATGCGTTTGCCGGCCTTGATGGCCGGCGCCATCGATTCGTTCCAGAAAGGCAGCACGCGGTCCACGGTGTCCTTCAGGCATTCGGTCAGCGGCACCTGGCCGGGCTGCAGCCTGGCGTAGCGCGGGTCGTCACGCTCGCTGCGCGGGTCGTTCGCCTCGAGCGGCGGCGGCGGCGTGTCGTAACTGCGGCGCCAGACCAGGACTTGCTCGTCACCGAATTTTTTCGCGGTTTCGGCCTTGTTCAGCCCCTGCAGGGCGCCGTAATGCCGTTCGTTGAGGCGCCAGCTGTGCACCACGGGCAGCCAGGTGCGGTCCATTTCATCCAGCGTGTGCCACAGCGTGCGGGTCGCGCGCTTGAGCACGCTGGTGTAGGCCAGGTCGAACTCATAGCCTTCGTTTTTGAGCAGCTTGCCGGCGTTTTTGGCCTGTTCGATGCCGGTTTCCGTGAGGTCCACGTCGGTCCAGCCGGTAAAGCGGTTTTCAAGGTTCCAGGTCGATTCGCCGTGGCGTATGAGCACGAGTTTGTACATGGTGGGAGGGATGAAGAGTGAGAAAAAGGGAGAAAAGAGGGAAAAAAGGGGAATAGGGAGGGTGGCCGGCGGGGCCTTTTCTCCCTCCATTCTAAAATCACGGGTTAGCCGAAAAATACACAAAGGGTATACCGTGAAATTTCTGATCGATAACTGGATGCTGATTTCGATAGCGCTCGCCTCGGGCGGCATGCTGGTTTGGCCCATGATTGCCAGTGGCATGAACGCCGGCGCACTGACCGCCAGCGGCGCGGTGCAGCTGATCAACCGCGAAAAAGCGGTGGTCGTGGACGTCAGCGAAGCCGACGAATTCGCCGCCGGCCACGTCACGGGCGCCAAAAACGTGCCTTTCAGCGAGCTGGAAGACAAATTGCCCGCCACGGTCAAGAACAAGGGCCTTCCCCTGATCCTGGTATGCGCCACCGGCGCGCGCGCCGGCCGTGCCGTCGCCGTCGCCAAAAAGCTCGGCTACGAGCAGGCTCAATCGCTGGGCGGCGGGCTCAAAGCCTGGAAAGAAGCTAACCTTCCCCTCGAAAAGGCCTGAATGAGGGTCGGCTGGCCAGGGCGGGCACGAAACCTGCCTCAGCCGGCCTGCCCCGCTTCATCCACTTTCCCCGCGCCGCGCCCACGCCGGCGCGATCCGGAGAAACCATGCAAACCGTCAAGATCTATACCACCGGCACCTGCCCCTACTGCATCCAGGCCAAACAGCTGCTCAAGCAGCGCGGCGTCACCGAACTCGATGAAATCCGCGTCGACATGGTGCCCGGCGAACGCCAGAAGATGATGGACATCACGGGACGGCGCACGGTGCCGCAGATCTTTATCGGCGAAACCCACGTCGGCGGCTGCGACGACCTGATGGCCCTCGACGGCCGAGGCGGCCTGATGCCATTGCTGAATAATCCTGCCTGAATTTTTGAGGCAGGAATTGCCTGAGATAATGCGCGCTGGCCGCCGGCCTGCCGGCGCATCGATCCCCCTTCCCGCACCCGAAAGAACATCATGGCTGAAGCCAATCTTGACCCCGTATTCCAGATCCAGCGCGTTTACCTCAAGGACGTGTCGCTGGAGCAGCCCAATTCCCCCGAAATCCTGCTGAACCAGGAACAACCCAGCGTGGACATCCAACTGGGCGTGGGTGCCACCCCCATCGCCGAAGGCCTGTTCGAAGTCGCCGTGACGGCCACCGTGCAGACCAAGATCGCCGACAAGACCGTGTTCCTGGTGGAAGCCAAGCAGGCCGGCATCTTTGAAATCCGCAACGTGCCGCCCGAGCAACTCGGCGCCATCCTGGGCATTGCCTGCCCGCAAATCGTTTACCCCTACCTGCGCGGCAACGTGGCCGACGTGATCCAGCGCGGCGGTTTCCCGCCCGTGCACATGGCCGAAATCAACTTCCAGGCCATGTACGAGCAGCAGCAGGYCGAAGCCGCAGCCGCCGCACCGGCCGCTTCCCAGATCATCGTGTGATGGCCCGCCGGGGCAAGCACCCCGGCCGCCTCATGATGTCCTCATGACGCCCTCATGAAAATACTGGTCATTGGCGCGGGTGCCTGGGGCACGGCGCTGGCCGTCAGCAGCGCCTCGCGCCACCAGGTCACCCTGTGGGCGCGTGATGCGGCGCAGCTTGCAAGCCTGAAGTCCGAACGCACCAAYACCCGCTACCTGCCCGGCATTGCCTTGCCTCCGGCCCTGGTGCTGCAGGGCGGCGATGCGCCGCTGGTCCAGGCCCTGGCCGGGCAAGACCTCATCATCCTGGCCACGCCGGTCTCGGCGGCGCGTGGCATGCTGCAGACCCTGCAGCATGCCAGCGCGCCCGTGGCCTGGCTCAGCAAGGGCTTTGAAGCGCCGGTGGCCGACGCTGCTTCTTCGCCTTCGCCGTTCGGGCTGATGGTCCATGAAATCCGCGCCCAGGCCGCCCCCGATTTAAGGGCCGGCGTGCTCAGCGGCCCCAGCTTTGCGCTCGAAGTCGCGCGCGGCCAGCCGACGGCGCTGGTTGCCGCCAGCGAGCATGCCGAGGTGCGCGATGCGCTGGTCGCCGCTTTCCACGGCGCCACCCTGCGCGTCTATGCCAATGACGACGTGGTTGGCGTCGAGGTGGGCGGCGCCGTCAAGAACGTGCTGGCCATCGCCACCGGGCTTTGCGACGGCCTGCAGCTGGGCCTGAATGCCCGCGCCGCGCTCATCACGCGCGGCCTGGCCGAAATGACGCGCCTGGGCGTGGCGCTGGGCGCCCGCGCTGAAACCTTCACCGGCCTCTCGGGCCTGGGCGACCTGGTGCTCACGGCCACCGGCGACCTGAGCCGCAACCGCAAGGTGGGCCTGTTGCTGGCCCAGGGCCAGACGCTGGCGCAGGCGGTTGCTTCGCTGGGCCATGTCGCCGAAGGCGTGTACTGCGCCCGCACCGTGGTGCAGCGCGCCGCCGGCCTGGGCGTCGAGATGCCGATCGCGCAAAGCGTGGTGGCCTTGCTGGACGGCAAGCTCCAACCCGCCGAAGCGGTGGCGATGTTGATGGGACGCGGGCCTACGGCCGAACTGGCCTGAATCTCCACTTCACGCCAAGGCGTGGCTACTTGCACAGATGCAGCGTCACCAGCAGCGAGGCGTCCTGCACCGCCGTCAGGCCGTGCGGCACACCGCCTGCCAGCCAGAGCAACTGGCCGGCTTTCATGGGCTGGGTCTGGCCGTTCGCGGTGAAGGCCACCTCACCCTCCAGGCATTGAACGGTGATTTCGCCTTTGACCTGGTGCGAAGGCACGGTTTTGCCGGCCGGCACGATGAGGCGCATGACTTCCAGTTCATCGCTTTTGAACAGCGCGACGGTCCTGGCTTCCGAGAGTTTTCCCGCCAGCGGCTGGACGTTGATCAGCTGCCCGGAAGCGGCGTGGGGAATGGCCATGGTGGAACTCCTGCAACGTGGGGGCAATATGCCAAGCCTGGGAACTTTATACCCCAAGGCCGGCGTCGCCCGTCCCCGCGTTTGACCTGATCAGGCCGGCACCACCGCCCCGGGAATCGCCTTGTTGTAGTACAGGAAAACCTCGTCGCGCACCCAGTCCAAAGATTCGTACAGGGCCTGCGCCTTGTGGTTGGTCCTGGCGGTGCTGAGGTCCAGCCGCGCGAAGCCGTTCTGCCGCGCATGGTCGTGGGCCGCCTGCATCAGCGCGCGGCCGGCACCGGTCTGGCGTGCTGGGGGCGCCACATAAAGATCGTAGAGCGTCAAGATCGGCTGAGCGATCACCGAGCAGAAGCTGGGGTAGAGCTGGCAAAACCCCACCAGCGATTGCGCAGCATCCGCAGCCTGGGCGACCAGGATCACCGATTCCTGGTTCCGCATGCGGTCGCCGATGAACTGCAAGGCCAGTCCGTCGTCGGCGGGCTGCTCGTAGAACTGCCGGTAGGCGTCAAACAGCGCGGCCACGGCCGGCAGGTCGGGCAGGGCGGCGAGGCGGATGGACACTGCGCTCATGCCGGCGGCACCCTAGATTTCCAGGTTGTCGATCAGCCGCGTGCTGCCCAGCTTGGCCGCGCCCAGCACCACCAGCGGCTCGCCGGCCAGCGGGCCCTGGGGCGCCAGCAAGTCGGCGCGGCGGCGCACGGTGAGGTAGTCGGGCTTCCAGCCGCGGCGCGCCAGCGCCTGCATGGCCTGCGCTTCCAGCGCGGGCAGGTCGGGCGTGCCGCCGGCGCGGGCGGCCTCGCCCAGCGCGCGTATGGCCTTGGAGAGCTCCACAGCCTCGGCGCGCTCGGTCGCACTCAGGTAGCCGTTGCGGGACGACAGCGCCAGGCCGTCCTCGGCGCGCTGGGTCTCGCCGGCCAGGATATCGATGGGCAGCGCGAACTGCTGCACCATGCGCCGCACCACCATGACCTGCTGGTAGTCCTTCTTGCCGAAGGCCGCCACGCCTGAGGGCATGCCGGCGAACACGCAGCTGAACAGCTTGAGCACCACGGTGCTCACGCCGATGAAAAAGCCGGGCCGGAAGTGGCCCTCCAGAATGTCGCTCAAGTCGGTGGCTGGATGCACCTTGTAGGTCTGTGGCTCGGGGTAGAGGTGTTTTTCGAGCGGTGCGAACAGCACATTGCAGCCGGCGGCTTTCAGGCGCTCGGCGTCGGCGTCCAGGGTGCGCGGATAGCTGTCGAAGTCCTCATGCGGCGCGAACTGCAGGCGGTTCACGAAGATGCTGGAGACGGTGACGTCACCCAGCGGCTTGGCCTGCCTGACGAGCGCGATGTGGCCGTCGTGCAGGTTGCCCATCGTGGGGACAAAGGCCGGGCGCTTGTAGGGGCTGAGGGCCTCGCGGAGTTCGGGGATGGTGTGGACGATCTGCATCTTTTGTTCTCCTTGGGGTGTTACCCCTTCCCCCTCTGGGGGAAGGTTGGGATGGGGGCTGGCTGCGTCAACGACCCGGCGGCTGCTACCAGTGCCAGCCGCCCCCATCCCCGCCTTCCCTCAGTGGGGGAAGGAGAAAAACCGTTACCACGCATGCGTGGCGTTCACCGGAAAGCTGCCGTCCTTGACGGCGCGCACATAGGCTTCCATGGCGCCGCGCACGCTGGCGCTTTTGTTGTCCGGGCCTTCCATGAAGTTGCGCACGAACTTCGGCATCTTGCCCAGGTTCATGCCCAGCATGTCGTGAAGCACCAGCACCTGGCCGGCCGTGCCGCTGCCCGCGCCTATGCCTATGGTGGCGCAGTGCGCGAGTTCTTTGGTGAGTTCGGCCGACAGGGCCGCGGGCACCATCTCCAGCACCATCATGGCGGCACCGGCGTCCTGCAGTTCGCGCGCCTGCTTCTTGAGCGTGGCGGCGGCTTCTTCACCCTTGCCCTGCACGCGGTAGCCGCCCAGCGCATGCACGGTCTGCGGCGTCAGGCCCAGGTGGGCGCAGACGGGAATGCCGCGCTCGACCAGGAAACGCACGGTCTCGGCCGTCCAGCCACCGCCTTCCAGCTTGACCATGTGGGCGCCGGCCTGCATCAGCACCACGGCGCTGCGCAAGGCTTGCTCTTTGGACTCGTGGTAGCTGCCGAAGGGCAGGTCGCCTATCAGCCAGGCCGTGGCCTGCGAGCGGCGCAGGCCGTTGGCCACGCATTCGGTGTGGTGGCGCATGGCCTCGAGCGTCACGCCGACGGTGCTGGTCAGGCCCTGGCAGACCATGCCCAGTGAATCGCCCACCAGGATGCACTCCACGCCCGCCGCATCGGCCACGGCCGCGAAGGTCGCGTCGTAGGCCGTCAGCATGGTGATTTTTTCGCCGTGCGCATGCATTTCGCGCAGGCGCGGCAGGCTCAGCGGCTTGCGCGCCGACGGCGTGGACGAGGGCGGCAGCGTGCCGTAAGGCGTGGCGGAGGTGTTGGGGGTATTGGAAGGAGACGTCATGGGCGCGATCCGGAATTTAGCGAGAGTCTAACCAGCTTCGCCGCGCTTTTTTGCACGCGATTTAGAGAGCCCAGACAAGCTGTGCGTGTTACCGAACTTCGGGCGCCGAGCGGCTCATGCCCAGGCGTTCCAGCAGCTTCACGTCGGCCTCGGTGTCGGGGTTGCCGGTGGTCAGCAGCTTGTCGCCGTAAAAAATCGAATTGGCGCCAGCCAGGAAACACAGGGCCTGCACGCCGTCGCCCATCTGCTGGCGGCCGGCCGACAGGCGCACGCGCGCGGTCGGCATGGTGATGCGGGCCACGGCAATCGTGCGCACGAACTCGAACGGGTCCAGGTCGGCCTGGTTGGCCAGCGGCGTGCCTTCGACCTTCACGAGGTTGTTGATGGGCACCGACTCGGGGTAGGGCGTGAGGTTGGCGAGCTCGGCCACCAGGCCGGCGCGCTGGCGGCGCGTCTCGCCCATGCCGACGATGCCGCCGCAGCAGACCTTGACGCCCGCGCTGCGCACGCGTGCCAGCGTGTCCAGGCGGTCCTGGTAGTCACGCGTGGTGATGATGTCGCCGTAAAAGTCGGGGGCGCTGTCGAGGTTGTGGTTGTAGTAGTCCAGGCCCGCGCTTTGCAGGGTTTGCGCATGGCCGTCTTCCAGCATGCCCAGCGTGGCGCAGGTTTCCAGGCCCAGGGCCTTCACGGTGCGCACCAGCTCGGCGACTTTTTCGATGTCGCGGTCTTTGGGCGAGCGCCAGGCCGCGCCCATGCAAAAACGCGTGGCGCCAGCGGCTTGGGCGCGTTGCGCGGCGGCCAGCACTTCGGCGGGCTCCATGAGCTTGCTGGCTTCCACGCCGGTGTCGTAGCGCGCGGCCTGCGGGCAGTAGCCGCAGTCTTCGGCGCAGCCGCCGGTCTTGACCGACAGCAGGGTGGCGAACTCGACGCGCGTCGGGTCGAAGTTTTCGCGGTGCACCGTCTGCGCGCGGTGCATCAGCTCAGGGAAGGGCAGGTTGAACAGCGCTTCGATGGCGTCAACGCTCCAGCGTTGGTCGCCGGCGGGGGCTGGCGCCGCTTTGGCGCGGGGGCGGTGCAGGGTGACGGTTTGTTCTGCGGCGTGGGACATGTGTTCTTCCTTCCGAAGCGTGGGTTTTGGAGTCTAGCTGAAGAGATGGGGGCGATGAGGTGTAACGATCAAGCGGCCTGCCGCTCCAGCGCGCCCAGGGCTTCAATCAATTGGTCGACGTCGGCGTCACTGTGCGCGGCCGACAGCGCGATGCGCAGCCGGGCCGTGCCTTCGGCCACGGTGGGCGGGCGTATCGCCGGCACCCAGATGCCGCGCTCGCGCAGGCCGTCCATCACGGCCAGGGCTTTGTCATTGGGGCCTATCAGCAGTGGCTGGATGGCGGTTTGCGAGGCCGACAGCTGCCAGCCGCTGCCCTCAAGGCTTGCCGTGAGGCCATCACGCAGGCGCGCGATGAGGCGCTGCAGGTGCGCGCGCCGCCATTCGTCCTGCTCAATCACTTGCAGGCTGGCGCGCAGGGCGCTGGCCAGCAGCGCGGGCGAGGCGGTGGCAAATATATAGCTGCGGGTTTTCTGCAGCAGCCATTCGACCAGCGCCTCGTCGCCCGCCACAAAGGCGCCGGCGACGCCAGCAGCCTTGCCCAGCGTGGCCATGTAGAGCACGCGGCGCGAGGCCCGCGCGCCATGCAGGCCGGCGGCGGCCAGGCTGCCCCGGCCCTGCGGGCCCAGCACGCCGAAGCCGTGGGCGTCGTCCAGCAGCAGCAGGGCGTCGTGGCGCTCGCACAGCGCCAGCAGCGCCGGGATGTCGGCGCTGTCGCCGTCCATGCTGAAGACGGCGTCGCTGATCACCAGCTTGCGCGGCGCGGTGCTGCGCGCGAGTTCTCCCGCCAGCGCATCGAGGTCGGCATGTGCGTAGCGGTGTATCTGCGCGCGCGACAGCCGCGCGCCGTCGATCAGGCAGGCGTGGTTGAGCGCATCAGAAAAGATCGCGTCGCCGGCGCCCACCAGCGCCGGCACGATGCCGATGTTGGTGGCGTAGCCCGCGTAAAAATACAGAGCGCGCGGCAGGCCCACAAAGGCCGCGAGTTCGCGCTCCAGCGCCGCATTGGCCGCGCTGTGGCCGCTGACCAGCGGCGAGGCGCCGGCCCCCACGCCATAAGCGTGCGCACCTTCACAGGCCGCCCGCACCAGGACCGGGTGGGTGGCCAGGCCCAGGTAGTCGTTGCTGCAAAAGGCCAGCATGCTCTGGCCGTCCACCGTCAGGCGCGCGCCGCTTTCGGGCACGACCTCACGGCGCCGGCGGCGCAGGTGGGCGCTGTCCAGCTCAGCCAGGCGGGCCGGGAATTCATCGAGCCAGGAAGCGGTCGTCATTGCCATGCGGGGGGAAGCTCAAAGATGACCGCGCGCGGGTCGGGCACGGCCTGGTGGGGAATGGTGGCCAGCAGCGGCGCCTGCAGTTTTTGCCGCAGAAAGGCGATGTTGTCTTCTTGCGCCAGCATGGTGGCATCGACGTGGTTGGCCACCCAG
>NZ_JBFUBY010000070.1:0-15891 GCF_056405515.1 Polaromonas sp. P1_G2 | reverse complement strand
CCTGGTTGCTGCGTCCCTTCGCTTCGCTACGGGCAACCTGCGGTGCTCGGTTCAGGCGGGGTCTCGCTAAACTCGCCTTCGGCTCAAACAACGCGATCCCTGATCCGCCTGAACCTGCGCTCCTCGGCGCATCCACAAGGGGTGGGGAAGGAATACCAATACCTAAGAAACAAGGACTCGCCACGGCGAGTCCTTGTTGTCTTGGTTTGTTCTTTGTATTTCTATCTTCCGTTCCCGCTTCCGCTCCCGATTGCCCCGTCCTGGCTGGGCCGAGGAGCGCAGACGTAGGCGGATCAGGGATCGCGCTTGTCTGAGCCGAAGGCGAGTTTGCGCGAGACCCCGCCGTAGTCGAGCACCGCAGGTTGCCCGTAGCGCAGCGTAGGGACCCAGACTGCGGGTCGCCTTTTCTTTGGTGACTTTCTTTTGGCGAAGCAAAAGAAAGTTACTTGCTGCCGGCAACCCCGGCCAGCAGCACTCAGCCGAGAGCGCGCCGTCGGAACGCGGACCAGCCTAGCCCACTGGGGAACAGAACCCGAATTTCATGCGCCGCGAGCACGTCCACCTTTCTCAGCCCAGGTCCTCGTCCACCGAATCTGCATAACCCGCAACATGACAAGCATCCCCAAAGCCAACGCGGCAAAAAAGAAGAACCCCCACATATAGGTACCAGCATATTGCTTGGACACCCCCATGGCATTGGGCACCAACCCACCGCCGAGCGCACCGATCTCCCCAATCATCGAACCAGCCACCGCAGTAGCCAGCGGCCATCGCAAAGGCACCAGTTGAAAGAGCGCACCGTTACCCGCGCCCAGGGCGGCAAAGCACAGCATCACCAGAAGCGTGGTGGCCACAAGAGAGCCGCCGGCCAGGCCGCAGGCGACCAGGGTGGCGGCGATGGTGAGCAGCACCACGCTCAGGGTGTTGACGCCGCCCCAGCGGTCGGAAATCCAGCCGCCGAAGATTCGCAATGCGGCGCCCATGAAGGCCGCCAGCATGGACAGCTGGCCCGCCTGCACCTTGCTGACGCCGAACTGGTCGTAGTAGTAGGAGGGCAGGAAGGTGGCCAGGCCGATAAAGCCGCCGAAGCTCACCGCGTAGATCAGGCTGAAGGCCCAACCGTCTTTTTCGAACAGGCAGGCGACGTGCTCGCGCAGCGTGGCGTGGCTGTCCACGTCGTCGGGTTCCTTGGCAAACACGATCATGGCGATCAGCGGCAGCAGCATGGCCACGGCGGCGATGCCGTAGACCGACTGCCAGCCGAAGCGCTGGGCCAGCGCGGGCGCCACCAGCACCGAGACGGCGGTGCCGACGTTGCCGGCGCCGACCAGGCCCATGGCCAGGCCCTTGTAGCGCGGCGGGAAGGAGCCGGAGCCGAGGCTGAGCGCGACGCCGAAGCTGGCGCCGGCGATGCCGAGCAGGACGCCCATGGCCAGCAGGCTGCTGTAGGAGTCGACCACGAAGTAGCCGAACAGCAGCGCCACCATGATCAGGCCCATTTCCACCAGCGTGGCATTTTTGCGGCCTATGTACTGGGCCAGCACGCCCAGCGGAAAGCGCATCAGCGCGCCGGCGAAGATGGGCACCGAGAGCATCACGCCCTTTTGGGTGGGCGAAAGGTTATAGGTCTCGGAAATAAAGGGCGCCATGGCCCCGTTCATGACCCAGATGCAACATGAGAAGGCGAAGTAAAAAAACGCCGCCCCCAGCGTGGGCGCGTGACCGGCCTTGAGAAAACTACGAAACCCCGCCATGGTGCAAGTTCTTTCTGTGAAGATGGTTGATTCACAGAATCAGTGCAAAAAGGGTGCCACCATGGGGCATGCAAAACGCACCCTTGAAGCGCGGTTTTGGCCCTGGTTCCTGTTTATTTTGGTGCGCCGCACAAAATACGTGCACCAAGGCCGCCCTGGCAGGCCTGGCGGGTAGTCAGTTCTTGCGGTCCATGTCGACGCACACCATGGCCGAATAGTGGTTCCAGCGCAGCGTGATGACATAGGGGCGGGTGCGCACCCGGGCTTTCATGCCCTGCGTGCCCTGCATCTTGACCGGCACCGAGATCTGCAACTCGGACCCCAGGGCCTTGCGCGCGTTGCCGGCCAGCGTGTTGGCGATCTCGCCCACCGCGTCCAGCAGGTTGCCGTCGCTGAGGTCGGTCTCATGCTGCAGCAGCAAAATCTCGCGCACCAGCTTGCCCGGCATGGAGACCATCACATGGCCGTTGTGGCTGCCTGAAAAGGCCACGATGCCGTTGAATTCAAAGCCTTCGATATCGCCCGTGCCGAGGTARGCCGAGGTGATTTGCGGCTCCTGCCGGGTCGTGAYTTTSAGGTAATGCCGGATCGAGTCGACAAACAGCTTGAGGTCGGTTTCGTTGAGTGTGGCCACAGCGGTCTTCCTTAACGCATGTCGGCGATGTCGAGCAATGCCATCTGCAGCTCTTCATCGGTGAAAGGTTTGGCGACAAAGCCCCGCGCGCCCAGTTTGAGCGCCTGGATGGCCGTCGATTTGTCGCTGAGCGCGCTGACCACCAGGATCTTGACCGTCGGGTCCAGCTTGAGCAGCGCGGAAATGCATTCGATGCCGTCCATCTCGGGCATGGTCAGGTCCATGGTGACGACTTCGGGCCGCGTGGCCCGGGCCAGCCGCACGGCTTCGTGGCCGTTTTTGGCCAGGCCCGCGAGCACGATGCCCTTGATGCCGCCGTTTTGCACCACGCGCGAGATGCGCGTGCGGATCATGTTGGAGTCGTCAACAATCAGCAGTCGCATGGTGAGCCTCCTTTTGCGATTGAGGTGGGGGTTGGTTTGGGATGTGGGTCATGTCATGCGGCCTCAGGAAAACACGACCCGGAACTCGGTGTGCTGGCCGGGCGTGCTGGACAGCAGCAGGCGCGCGCCCAGGCTCTGCACGTTGGCTTGCACCAGGTCCAGGCCGACGCCGCGGCCGGCATGCCGGGACGTTCCGCCGGCGGTGGAGAACCCGGGCTTGAAGATGTTCGCGACGATCTGCCTGTCGCTGAAACTCTCCAACTGCTCGGCGTTGTACCAGCCAAGTTCCAGCAGGCGCCGCCGCATGTCGGCTGCCTTCAGGCCGGCGCCGTCGTCGCGAACGGTGAGCTGCCACTGCCCGGCCTCGTCCTGGCCCAGCGCCACGCTGACCTGGCCTTCGGCGGCTTTGCCGGCGGCCTGCCGCGCGGCGGGTTTTTCCACGCCGTGCACCACGGCGTTGCGCAGCAGCTGGATGGCGATCTCACGCACCAGGTGCATTTTGGCCGGCGGTATATCGGGTGTGCCGGCCATGCGCAGGTCGGTGTTCACGCGTTTGCCGCAGTCAGCGGCCACCTCGGCCGCCAGTTGCGCAAGCGCGGTGTTGAGACCCTGTGGCGAGTCGCCTGAGCCGGACGCTGCGCTATCGCCTGAGCGCTTGCGACTCAGGGCTTTGAAGGCGCCGACCTTGGACAGCAGGTCCTCCAGCGGCAGCGGCAGGGCCAGCAGCGCGTCACCGGTGGCGGCGCCGTTGTCCTTGAGTTTTTGCAGTTCGCTCTCGAACTGGTGCGCCAGCGTGGCCAGGATTTCCAGGCCCAGGGAAGCGGCATCGCCCTTGAAGGCGTGGATGCGGCGGTAGGCGCCGTCCACGGCCTTGAGCACCTGGGCTTCCGAGGCGGCTGAAGAGGTGCTGCGCAGCAGGTCGTTGACTTCCAGCAGCGAGGCCTCGGCGCGCTCGACAAAGGCCCGCATCATGGCCGGCTCGGTCTCGAAGGCCTTGAGCATCATGGACAGCTCTTTTTGCGAGCGCTGGCGCTCGCCGGCCAGCCTGGCCTGCAGTTCGACCTTCTGCGTGATGTCCTGCACGGTGACCAGCAGGTGCCGCACGGCGGCGCCGTCCTGAACCCGGTTGAAATGAAAGGACAGGTAGCGGGCCGTGTCCTGGCCCAGCCGGTTCCTGACGGTGAGTTCGACTTCGGAGAGCGGGTTGATGCCCTGGACCAGTTGCTCCTTCACATGCGGCGAGAACAGCAGCTCGACATAGTCGCGCGCATCGGTCAGGGCTTTGGCGGACACCAGCGTGGACAGCACCTCGAAGAAATTCTGGCCCGGCGCCAGCGTCTTGCCGAACAGCGCGTGGGTCGAAAGGGACAGCTGGGAGCCGAGCTGGTGCCCCGGCGTCAGCAGGAACAGGCCTTCACGGACGCTGGTGAGGATTTCACGGGTTTCCTCGGTCGCCGCTTCAATCGCGGCGTCGGAGATTTTCAGGCGCCTCAGGAACTTGAACAGGATGAAGGCGAAATTCAGCAGGGCCAGCACGATGCCGCCGGTCTGCACCATGCGCAGCACGCTGGCGCGCGATGCGCCTATCTGCTGTGTTTCGGTCACGAAGTCGTTGGCCGCACCCAGCAGCTGGATGTTGTGGGCCTGGCTGTAGGCCAGCGCGGCGGCCAGCTCCTGCTGCGTGAAGTTGTCGCCGGCCAGCAGCGGCTGGAGCAGGGCGAAGTAGGGCTTCCAGACCAGCTCCACCTTTTCCTCGAGCTCACGGCCGCGGCTGGACACCACGGGCTCCAGGTAGACCGGCTTGCCGTCGCCGCCCGGAATGGTGCCGCCTTCGCGAAACGCCAGTTGCGACACCTGGAAGATTTTGGCGCCCGCGCGCAGCTCCGCCAGGGTTTCGGGCTTGTAGGCTGCGCCCGAGACGCGCATGGCGTCAAGCTCCAGCAGGGTGCGCGCGACGCGTTGCGAGACGACGCGCTGGCGCCCCGAGAGGTTGATGGCCACGGTGTCCTGGTCGATCTTGAACGAGGTGTAGAAGTTCAGGACCAGCACCCCGAGGTCGAACAGCAGGAAGAAGGCGACCGCGATGATGATTTCGCGGTACTTTCCGAGCGAGGCAAGGCCTTGCGAAGGCGCGGTGCGCGTGCCCTGGGGGACAACGATTCTGTCGGCGCCTCGAACAGGCAAAACAGCAGACATGGAAACCCTCCCTATGCTAATTTTTGTGGCGGTCGCCGCGCCCTTTCGCGGCGCGGGTTCCCGTGGGCTCTGTCAGGCCGCTTTTTCGACGTGGCCCTGGCGTGTGTAGAGAAAATCGATCACGGCCTTGCGGTAGCCCAGGTAGCGGATGTCCTCGGCCAGCGCCACGCGCGAGCGGGGCCGCGGCAGTTCGACCTGCAGGATTTCGCCGATCGTGGCCGAGGGGCCGTTGGTCATCATCACGATGCGGTCCGAGAGCAGCACCGCCTCGTCGACGTCATGGGTCACCATCACCACCGTGCTCTGCGTGGTCGCCACGATCTGCAGCAGCTCGTCCTGCAGCTTGGCGCGGGTCAACGCGTCCAGCGCGCCGAAGGGTTCGTCGAGCAGCAGCACCTTGGGCTCCATCGACAGCGCGCGCGCGATGCCGACGCGCTGCTTCATGCCGCCCGATATTTCGCCGGGGCGCTTTTGCGCCGCCGCGGTCAGTCCGACCATGGCCAGCGCCGCATCGGTGCGG
Source organism: Polaromonas sp. P1_G2 (assembly GCF_056405515.1). Lineage (NCBI taxonomy): Bacteria > Pseudomonadati > Pseudomonadota > Betaproteobacteria > Burkholderiales > Comamonadaceae > Polaromonas > Polaromonas sp. P1_G2. The sequence goes on along the minus strand of NZ_JBFUBY010000070.1, from coordinate 10,404 downwards.
GCCTTGAGCTGGGCCTTGTTTTCAGTTGCCGAGAAGACGCGCTCGACTGCCAGGTAGACGTTTTCAAAACAGGTCAGCCAGGGCAGCAGCGAGTGGTTCTGGAACACCACGGCGCGCTCGGGCCCGGGTCCGGCGATTTCACGGTTGGCGCACAGCAGGCTGCCCTCGGTGGGCGTCGTCAGGCCGGCGATCAGGTTCAGCAGCGTGGACTTGCCGCAGCCCGAATGGCCGATCAGCGCGACGAACTCGCCCTTGGCGACCGTCAGGTTGATGTTCTGCAGCGCACGGAACGGCCCTTTTTTTGTCTTGAAGGTTTGCGCTACGCCCTGGATCTCGATGTACTTGGTGGTGAAGGATGTCATGGCTTGGTTCCTTTCGAGATCAGTTCTTGACTTCTTCAAACGTGAAGGCGGTGGCCAGCTTGATCAGGGCGAACTCCAGCACCAGGCCGACGATGCCGATCACGAAGATCGCGATGATGATGTTCTTGACGTTGAGGTTGTTCCACTCGTCCCAGACCCAGAAGCCGATGCCGACGCCGCCGGTCAGCATCTCGGCCGCGACGATCACCAGCCAGGCGGTACCGACGGCCAGGCGCACGCCGGTCAGCATGTAAGGCAGCACGGCGGGGAAGAGGATCTTGGTGACGATCTTCCATTCGCTGAGGTTGAGCACGCGCGCCACATTCATGTAGTCCTGCGGCACGCGCTGCACGCCGACGGCGGTGTTGATGATCATGGGCCAGATCGAGCAGATGAAGATGGTCCAGATRGCGGCCGGGTTGGCGCCCTTGAACACCAGCAGGCCTATCGGCAGCCAGGCCAGCGGTGAGACCGGGCGCAGCAGGCTGATCAGCGGGTTGAACATGCGGCTCAAAAAGTTGAAGCGGCCGATCATGAAACCGACCGGGATGCCGACAACGGCCGGCATGCCGAAGCCCATGGCCACGCGCTTGAGCGAGGACAGCACGTTCCAGCCCACGCCCTGGTCGTTGGGGCCCTTGCTGTAGAAGGGGTCGCTGAAGATCTGCACCGCCTGCGTGAAGGTGTCCCTGGGCGAGGGAATGCTGCCGCCCGTGCCCATGAAGACCAGCTCCCATACCAGCACCAGCAGGCCCAGGCCCAGCAGGGGCGGCAGCAGGGCCAGCCAGAGAAAAGAGGCGTCCCAGGGCGCGCGCGCCGGCGGGGTGGCGGCGGCCGCCTGCACCGCGGGGGAAGGGGTGGTGGGATTTGTCATGTCGTTGGCGGCGGGCGCCGATGGAAGGGCGCCGGTATCCCGGGCTCGGGCTTTGTCGCCGCCGCGGGCCGCGGGCGCGGCCTCGAGCGGGCTGTGGAATACGGCACTGACCATGGCGTGACCTCTTTGCGTGGGGTGGAAGGTTCGGTGGGCGGGTGGCGGGGCGCGGGCCTAGGCGTGAACCTTGAAGCTGTCGGCGTACTTTTTCGGGTCCTTGCCGTCCCAGACCGTGCCGTCCATCAGCTTGCTGCTGCGCATGATCTCTTTGGGAACGCTGGCCTTGGCGGCCGTGGCTGCCTGCTTGTAGACGTCGATGTGGTTGATCTGCTTGGCAATGCCCAGGTAGTCGGGATGCTCCTTGATCAGGCCCCAGCGCTTGTGCTGCGTGAGGAACCACATGCCGTCGGAGAGGTAAGGGAAGCTCACCGCACCGTCGTTGTAGAACTTCATGTAGTTGGGGTCGTCCCAGGTCTTGCCCATGCCGTTCTGGTAGCGGCCCAGGATGCGCTGGTTGATGGCGTCGACGCTGGTGTTGACGTAGCTCTTGTCGGCCACGGTCTCGGCCATCTTGTTCTTGTTGGAGAGGCTGGCGTCAATCCATTTGCCGGCCTCGATGATGGCGGCGGTGACGGCGCGCGCGGTGTTGGGGTATTTCTTGACGAAGTCGGCGGTGGTGCCCAGCACTTTTTCGGGATGATCCTTCCAGACGTCCTGGGTGGTCACTGCGGTCACGCCTATGCCGTCGATGATGGCGCGGTGGCCCCAGGGCTCGCCCACGCAGAAGCCGTCCATATTGCCCACGCGCATATTGGCCACCATCTGCGGCGGCGGCACGGTGATGACCTTGGCGTCCTTCATCGGGTTGATGCCGTTGGCGGCCAGCCAGTAGTACAGCCACATGGCGTGCGTGCCGGTGGGAAAGGTCTGGGCGAAGGTGTATTCGCGCTTGTCGCTGGCCATCAGCTTGGCCAGGCCCGCGCCGTCGACGGCGCCCTTGTCGGCGAGCTTCTTGGACAGCGTGATGGCCTGGCCGTTGTTGTTGAGCGTCATCAGCACGGCCATGTCCTTCTTGGGGCCGGCCGTGCCCATGTGCACGCCGTAGACCAGGCCGTAAAGCACGTGGGCGAAGTCCAGTTCGCCGTTGACCAGCTTGTCGCGCACGCCGGCCCAGCTGGCTTCCTTGGTCGGGATGATCTTGACGCCGTATTTCTGGTCTATGCCCAGTACCGAGGCCATCACCACCGAGGCGCAGTCGGTCAGGGGGATGAAGCCGATCTTGACTTCCTTTTTCTCGGGCGCGTCGGAGCCTTGGGCATACACGGCGGCGCGCAGGGCGGGGTTGATGCCCACGGCGCCCACGGCCGCGGCCTGCAGCACGGTGCGGCGTGTCAGCGAAGATTTCAGCAGTTCAGTCATGTGTCGGCTCCAGGTAAAAAAAGCAAAAGACAAAAACAAAAAAGGCGCTCGACCCGGGCAGCCACGTTGAACGTGATGCAGGGTGCGAACGCCTTTGTTCCTTGGGGCACCACACACTTCGCCGTTGAAGTGCTGTGCCGGATGGCCATCATTGACCAGTGCCTAGGGCATTGCAAAAGCTGTGCCAGGGTTGGCCAGCGTTGCCAAAAGAGTTGTTCTTGAGAGTGGAGATGCCAGGGAAGTCTTCTTGTGCCTGCAATCACGCACGCCCTGAAAAAACTTCACATGGTCGAAGCGCCGCGATGTGGATCCCGATAGGTGCACCTGATTTGTGCGCTGCACCAATTGAGGGTGGCCGGGGCGGCCAAGCCGGTGGATCAGCCCAGCAGGTCCAGGGCGTCCAGCATGCGCTGGGCCACTTCGCCAAGCCGCAGGCCCTTGTCCATGGCGGCCTTGCGCAGCTTTTCGTAGGCGGCCTGCTCCGAGAGTCCCTGGCGCTGCATCAGCATGCCCTTGGCCCGGTCTATGACCTTGCGCTCATGCAGCTCGGTTTTGGCGTGCGCCAGTTCCTTGCGCAGGCCCTGCTCGTGCTCAAAGCGCGCCATGGCCACGTCCAGGATGGGACGGATACGGTCCGGGGACAGGCCGGCCACCACATAGGCTGACACGCCGGCAGCGACGGCGTCCTTGACGTGGCTGGTGTCGTTGTCATTGGTGAACAGCACGATGGGCCGACGGGCGTCCCGGGTCGCCATCACCACGTGCTCCAGCGAATCGCGGGCTTCGCTTTCGGCGTCCACGATGATCATGTCGGGTTGCAGTTGCGCCAGTCGTTCGTCCAGGAAGGTGTCGGCCGGGAGCACCGCGACGATGTTGTAACCGTTCTCCAGCAGCCCGATGCGCAACTGGCGAGAGCGTTCGGCCAGTTCCCGCGCATGGGCGTCATCGGATACGGACTCCAGCAGGTCCGGGGCGATGATGACAAGGCGCAGGGATTGGGACGGTGTCATGGAGCCGTAAGTGCAAGAAACGTGCCCCCACGGTCGCGCACTTCGTGTCGCTCCCTGCCCCGCCGAGGGGGCCGCCCGCCTGCGGCCCGGCAAAGCCGGTTCCGCGGCTCATGCTGGTGTGAAGAACTTCACGGTCGCAAGTTGGGATGGTTCGCCTCCTTTGGGGGCATTGCCTAAACCTTACACTCGAATGATGGTAGTTCTTGGAATCGAATCGAGTTGTGACGAAACCGGTGTGGCGCTGGTGGATGCCAGCGGCAGTGCCGTGCCGCGCCTGCTGTCGCACGCCCTGTTCAGCCAGATCGACATGCACCAGGCTTATGGCGGTGTGGTGCCTGAGCTGGCGAGCCGGGACYATATCCGGCGTGTTTTGCCTTTGACGCACCAGGTGATGGCGGAGGCGGGCAGCAGCCTGGCACAGGTCGACGTGGTGGCTTACACGCGCGGGCCCGGTCTTGCGGGAGCGCTGCTGGTGGGCGCTGGCGTAGCCTGTTCGCTGGCAGCGGCGCTGGGCAAACCGGCCATGGGGGTGCATCACCTGGAGGGCCACCTGCTGTCGCCTTTCCTGAGCGCGGATCCGCCTGAGTTTCCTTTTGTGGCCTTGCTGGTCTCCGGCGGGCACACGCAGCTGATGCGGGTGGACCGCGTGGGCAGCTACGAGCTGCTCGGTGAAACCATTGACGACGCGGCCGGCGAGGCTTTTGACAAGTCGGCCAAGCTCATGGGCCTGCCTTATCCCGGTGGACCGCATCTGTCCAAACTGGCAGAGGGGGGCGACGGGACCGCTTTCAAGCTGCCGCGGCCTTTGCTGCACAGCGGCGACCTGGACTTTTCGTTTGCCGGGCTCAAGACCGCAGTGCTGACGCAGGCCAAAAAGCTGGGGCCGGACCTGGAAAGCCGCAAGGCTGACCTGGCGGCGGCCACGCAGGCGGCAATTGTGGAGGTGCTGGTGAAGAAGTCATTGGCCGCCATGGCGCAAACCGGGCTCAAGCGGCTGGTGGTGGCGGGCGGCGTTGGCGCCAATGCTTTGCTGCGCAGTCAACTCAATGCTGTGTGCAAGCAGCGCGGTATTCGTGTGCATTACCCCGAACTGCATTTGTGYACCGACAACGGCGCCATGATCGCGCTTGCTGCCGGCATGCGGCTGCAAACCGGGCTTGAAGCGCTAAAGCGCAGCTACACCTTTGACGTGAAGCCGCGCTGGAATCTTGTGGAATTGCAGGCAGAGCCGGCCTGAGCCGTACCGCCTGAAGTCCGGACGATCCAATTACTGGATATCGAGGTGCGTCACGTTGCTGACGGGGACCTTCTTGGCCAGCGCCAACGTCAGCACACCGTTTTCCAGCTTGGCGCTGCTGTTGGCGGTGTCGATTTCCAGCGGGAAGCGCCAGGCAGCCTTGATCTTGCGGGGAGCATCTTCCTTGCTGGACACGCGAACCACGTCGCCTTCGATGCCGATGTCCAGATGCTCGCGGGCCAGGMCGGGAACGTCGAGTTGCAGGCTATAGGCCTTTTCAAGGTCTTCGACGCTGGCGGATTTGGCGGCGCCGGTGTCGGAGAGCGAGGTGAAGGTGTCGTTGAGGAATTTTTCGAGTGCGCCGTTGCTCACGACGGGTGCATAGTGGCGATGAAAAGCGCGAGCGGGGCGGTTGGCGAGAGAGTAAAACATGGCGATTCCTTGATGGGTTAACAAGGGGCGGTTTCCCCTTACACTGCGCGGCGTTCACCGTGATTGCCGCATGCACACCAGTTAGGTGTGCTGCCGTTTTATTCAAGCGAAATCAAGCGAAAACAGGGATCTATTTTTTTATGCATACACACTTGAAACGCCTGTTCACGGCCCTATGTCTCTGCGCCTGCGTGGGGGCCGGCGCGCAAACCGCCAGTCAGCCGCCGGTACGCATCGCATTGATCGAAAGCCTGTCGGGTGCCTTCGCCAACACCGGCGAAGCGGTGTTCCGCAACCTGGTCTGGGCGACCGAGCGCGTCAACGCGCGCGGCGGCGTCAAGCTGGCCGGCGGGCCGCGCAACCTGGTGGTCGAGCGCTACGACAACAAGGGCCAGAACGAAGAGGCGCTGGCGGCCTTGCGCTCGGCGATCGACGACGGCGTGACCATCATCGCGCAGGGCAATTCGTCGGCCATTGCGGCGGTGCTCATCGACGCCATCAACAAACACAACGAGCGCGAGCCGAAAAAACGCGTGCTGTTCCTGAACTACTCGGCGGTCGACCCCGTCCTGACGAACGAGAAGTGCAGCTACTGGCACTTCCGTTTTGACGCGCACGCCGACATGCGCATGGCAGCGCTCATGGACGTGCTCAAGGACGACAAGGCGCTCAAAAGTATTTACCTGATAGGGCAGGACTACAGCTTTGGCCAGGCGGTGCTGCGCGAGGCGCGCAAGCAGTTGGGCGCGCAGCGCCCCGACGTGCAGATCGTGGGCGACGAGCTGCACGCGCTGGGTCGCGTCAAGGATTTCATCCCCTATGCCGTGAAGATCAAGGCCAGCGGCGCGCAGGCGGTGCTCACGGGCAACTGGGGCAACGACCTGACCTTGCTGATCAAGGCCGCCAAGGAAGTGGGCTATGAGGGCAAGTTCTACACCTTCTACGGCAATGCGCTGGGCGTGCCGGGCGCGCTGGGTGATGCCGGCGTGGGCAAGGTGGTGGCCGTGGCCGACTGGTTCCCGAACGAGGCGGGTGCGCAGTCCGAGGCTTTTTACCAGTCCTTCCGCCAGCGTTTCCCCAAGCCGCAGGACGACTATGTGCACATGCGCATGCAGCTGATGGTCGAGGCCCTGGCCCAAAGCCTGGACAAGGCCGGCAGCGCCGAGGCCGGCGCGCTGGCGGCGCAATTGGAGCGTGGTACCGTGAGCTTCGCGGGCCACCAGGGCACGATGCGCGCGCTGGACCACCAGTTCCAGCAGCCGCTGCTGGTGGCGTTGATGGGCAAGCAGGGCTCGCCGGGCGTGAAGTTCGACGTGGAAGGTTCGGGCTACGGTTTTCGTGTCATCAAGACGATTTCGCCCGAGCGGGCCGAGCAGCCGAGCAGCTGCAAGATGGTCCGGCCCTGAGCTTTTATTCCTTTTCTGATTGACAGACGCCGGCAGGCAGATCGAACCATTCCCATGAGACAGGCCGTTTTAAACCTTGAAGAATCCATGATCCGCCAGGTCGCCAATGCCGGCATGGGGCGCAGCGACGTGCTCAAGTTCTGGTTTGGCGAAAGCGACGAGGTCACGCCGGCCTTTATCCGCGACGCGGCGGCCGCCTCGCTGCAGCAGGGCGAGACTTTTTATGCCCACAACCTGGGCCTGGCTGAGTTGCGCGAGGCGATTGCGGGCTATGCCACGGGCCTGCGCTGCCCGGGCGCCGCGCCGATCACGGCCGAACGCATCGCGGTCACGTCGGGCGGCGTCAATGCGCTGATGCTGGCCGTCCAGGCGCTGGTCGATGCGGGCGACGAGGTGGTGGCGGTGACGCCGGTCTGGCCCAACCTGACGGCCCAGCCGGCCATCATGGGTGCGCGGGTCAAGTGCGTCAGCCTCAAGCCGGTGGCGGGTGAATGGCGGCTGGACATGGCTGAGTTGCTGGCCGCCATCACCCCGGCGACCAAGCTGCTGATCGTCAACGCGCCCAACAACCCTACGGGCTGGACCCTGGCGCGCGCCGAGCAGGAGGCCATCCTGGCGCACTGCCGGAAGACCGGTACCTGGATCCTGGCCGACGAGGTCTATGAGCGGCTGTATTACGAGCCCACCCCGAATGGCTGCGCCCCCAGCTTCCTGGACATTGCGGCGCCGGAAGACCGCCTGGTGGTGGTCCACAGCTTTTCCAAAAGCTTTCTGATGACAGGCTGGCGCCTGGGCTGGCTGGTGATGCCGGCCGCCATGACGCCGCACATGGGCAAGCTGGTGGAGTTCAACACCTCCTGCGCGCCGGTGTTCGTGCAGCGGGCCGGGCAGGTGGCCATTGAGCGCACGGCCGAGATCACGCCGCGCGTGGTGGCCCACCTCAAAACCTGCCGCGATACCCTGGTGCCGTTGCTGCAGGCGGTGCCGGGTGTACAGCTGGCGCCGGCCAAGGGCGGTATGTACGCCTTTTTCCGGCTGGAAGACCCCGCCCGCTTCGGCGACTCCCTGGAGACCGCCAAACGCCTGGTCGTGGAGGCCGGGCTGGGCCTGGCGCCCGGCAATGCCTTCATGGTCAACCCGGGGCCCGAAGCCCAGGGCTGGCTGCGCTGGTGTTTCGCCAGCCAGGACGTCGCCAGGTTGGGGCAGGGGGTTGAGCGGCTGAAACGCTGGCTTGGGCTATAATCCAAGGCTCTGCGCAGTTTGAGGCCTTAAATACAGGTTTTTGGCCTTTTGCCTGCCGGAACACGACGAAAGCGGTTTATTCAAGTCCCATGTCGGGAACGCTGCTTCGCTCGCAAGCGCACCTCGGTGCAAGAAAGAGAAAACATGATTGCAAAATCAATCAAGGCCGAAATCGTTCAGGCCAACGCACGTGCCGCCGGCGACACCGGCAGCCCTGAAGTTCAAGTGGCGCTGCTGACCGGCCGCATCAACGAACTGACCCCCCATTTCAAGGCCAACGCCAAAGACCACCACGGCCGCCGCGGCCTGCTGCGCATGGTGAGCCGCCGCCGCAAGCTGCTGGACTACCTGAAGTCCAAAGATGCTGACCGTTACACCGCGCTGATCGCCAAGCTTGGCCTGCGCAAGTAATCGGTAAAAACGATTTGAAAGCGCCTGAGTTAGTTCACTAGCTCAGGCGCTTTTTACTTCGGAGCAAGGCAAAACGAGCACGCGCTGTGTCATTCCACAAGAAAAGCCCCGGTCAGACCGCTGATCCCAGGCATTTTGTGGAATGGCATCGTGTTCAGCCAGCCGCCGCTCCGGGCCTCCCGCGCTGCCTCAAGCGTGTGAATTTAGTGGAGATAAGAACATGAGCATTTTCAACAAAGTCACCAAATCCTTCCAGTGGGGCCAGCACAAGGTCACGATGGAAACCGGCGAGATCGCCCGCCAGTCCAGCGGCGCCGTCGTCGTTGACATGGACGGCACCGTGGTGCTGGCCACTGTGGTCGCCAAGACCGATGCCAAGCCCGGCCAGGACTTCTTCCCTCTGACCGTCGACTACCTCGAGAAAACCTACGCCGCCGGCCGCATTCCCGGCAGCTTCTTCAAGCGCGAAGGCCGCCCCAGCGAATTCGAAACGCTGACCTCGCGCCTGATCGACCGCCCGATCCGCCCGCTGTTCCCCGAAGGCTTCTTCAACGAAGTGCAGGTCGTGATCCACGTGCTGTCGCTGAACCCTGAAGTCGAAGGCGACATCCCCGCGCTGATCGCATCGAGCGCCGCCCTGTCGATCTCCGGCATTCCGTTCAACGGCCCCATCGGCGCAGCGCGCGTGGCCTACATCGACGGCCAGTACGTGCTGAATCCCGGCAAGACCCAGCTCAAGGATTCGAAGATGGACCTCGTCGTGGCCGGCACCGAAGCCGCCGTGCTGATGGTCGAGTCCGAAGCCCAGCAGCTGTCCGAAGAAATCATGCTCGGCGCCGTGGTGTTCGGCCATGAGCAGGGCAACATCGCCATCAACGCGATCCATGAACTCGTGCGCGACGCCGGCAAGCCGGTCTGGGACTGGAAAGCTCCCGCCAAGAACGAGCCGCTGATCGCCAAGGTCAACGAACTCGCCGGCGCCAAGCTGCAAGCCGCTTACCAGATCCGCGCCAAGCAAGCCCGTACGCAAGCCTGCCGCGTGGTGACGTCCGACGTCATGGCGGCGCTCAAGGCCGACGGCGTGGAATTCGACGGCGTGGCCGTTGAAGGCATGCTGTTCGACATCGAAGCCAAGATCGTGCGCAGCCAGATCCTGGCCGGCGAACCCCGCATCGACGGCCGCGACACGCGCACCGTTCGCGCGATTGAAATCCGCAACAGCGTGCTGCCCCGTACCCACGGCTCGGCCCTGTTCACGCGCGGCGAAACCCAGGCGCTGGTCGTGACCACGCTGGGCACCGAGCGCGACGCGCAGCGCATCGACGCGCTGTCCGGCGACTACGAAGACCGCTTCATGCTGCACTACAACATGCCTCCGTTCGCCACCGGCGAAACCGGCCGTGTCGGCAGCCCGAAACGCCGCGAAATCGGCCACGGCCGCCTGGCCAAGCGTGCGCTGATCGCCGTGCTGCCTACGAAGGAAGAATTCCCGTACACCATGCGCGTGGTGTCTGAAATCACCGAGTCCAACGGCTCCTCGTCGATGGCTTCGGTCTGCGGCGGCTGCCTGTCGCTGATGGATGCCGGCGTGCCGATGAAAGCCCACGTGGCCGGCATCGCCATGGGCCTGATCAAGGAAGACAACCGCTTCGCCGTGCTGACCGACATCTTGGGCGATGAAGATCACCTGGGTGACATGGACTTCAAGGTTGCCGGTACCACCTTCGGTATCACCGCGCTGCAGATGGACATCAAGATCCAGGGCATCACCAAGGAAATCATGCAGGTCGCGCTGGCCCAGGCCAAGGAAGCCCGCATGCACATCCTGGGCAAGATGCAGGAAGCCATGGGCGAGGCCAAGGCTGAAGTCTCCGACTTCGCACCGCGCCTCTACGTCATGAAGATCAACCCCGAGAAAATCCGCGACGTGATCGGCAAGGGCGGCGCCGTCATCCGCGCGCTGACCGAAGAAACCGGCACGCAGATCAACATCGAGGAAGACGGCACCATCACC
>NZ_JBFUBY010000069.1:0-29883 GCF_056405515.1 Polaromonas sp. P1_G2 | reverse complement strand
GAGGTAACCCTCAGATATGCCAATCCGCAGGCGTCCGCCAAGCCCTTGCGTGATGCCCAACTGCTCCCGCAGCGACCCATGCAATGAGAGGATTTCTCGTGCCCCTTGGAGCATGACTTCACCTTGAGGCGTCGGAGCCATTGATCGCGTATTGCGAGTTAGCAACTGACATCCCGCCTGGGCCTCAAGCCGCTTGATCTGAGCTGTTACGGCCGACTGAGTAAATCCAAGCCGGCTCCCGGCTGCGGTGAAGCTGCCCTCATCAATGATCGCTACAAATGTCCGCAGCAGTTCGGTTGAAAAGTTCTGCATTAACAAATTTTTGTGATTTCAAACATTATGACGATTAATTTTCATAATTAATCAATGCCACCTACCATCCCTTTGTTTTTTACTAACCGGAGCGAACGTATGAAGACTGTGCTGTACATTGAGGCCTCGCCTCGCAAACAAATCTCCGCGACAATTGAGGTGGCGCACGTATTTCTGGAAACCCTCAAACAACAGTTCCCAAGTGTTCGTGTTGACAAAATTGACTTATGGGACTTCGAACTCCCTGAATTTGATGGTGCTGCTTTGCACGCCAAATACGCTGGCCTGGAAGGCAACACACGCAGCGAGGAACAGCAGGCAGCATGGAACGGAATCACCGCACTTGGCGAAAGATTCAAAGCCGCAGACCTATTGATCTTTGCCGTCCCAATGTGGAATTTCGGCATTCCGTATAAATTGAAGCATCTCATCGATGTCGTCTCTCAAAAGGATGTCCTCTTTACATTTGATGAACGCGGGATGCTCGGAATGATGAACGACACCAGAGCCGTCTGCATTTACGGTCGCGGAATGGATTTCTCTGCCGAAGGTGCGACTCCGGCCGCGGTCTGGGACTTTCAAAAAGCCTACTTGGAAATTTGGCTCCGCTCCGTTGGTGTTACGAAAGTCGACAGCATAGTGATGGAAAAGACACTGTTCGGTACTGAGACCGATCGATTGGTCCGGGCCGGCGCTGCACAGGAAGCAAAGTTGCTTGCCATCACCCCGACGATAAAAGCGTGAGATTGCCGCGAGTCCTCCTAAATTTTCTTGCCTGTCGAGCTTTAACGCTCGTCGTCAGCTGACTCAATGGATCAAACTCCGCCCTTTCCCGAGGGCTGAGCTCCCGCCAGCAGAGATCGAGTTGGAGCCGGTAGTGCTGAAAATCCGTGGATGTTTTGCCCAAGTTTGTTGAATTCCGTCGAAATCTGACCCACTTATGGTGTGAACCGCTTGGCCTGAACCGTTGTGTTCTGCCGCTTTGCCGGCTGCAACCTCTGGTCCGGCCGCGAGCAGGACCGCGCGACCGCCGTCTGCCAGTTCTGCGACACCGACTTCGTGGGCACCGATGGCACGCTGGGCGGCAAGTTCCGGGGTGCCGACGCGCTGGCCGAGCGCATTGCCGCGCAGTGGCCGGCGGGCGACAGCGCGCACCGCTTTGTGGTGATGACGGGCGGTGAGCCGCTGCTGCAGGTCGATGCGGAACTGATCGCGGCCCTGCATGCGCGCGGCTTCCAGATCGCGGTCGAAACCAACGGCACGATCGCCGCGCCCGAGGGCATAGACTGGATTTGCGTGAGCCCCAAGGCCGGCGCGCCCTGGGTGCAGCGCGCGGGCCAGGAGCTCAAGGTGGTGTGGCCCCAGCCGAGCTTTGACCTGGCCGAGCTCGAGGCCGCCGACTTCACGCATCGCTACCTGCAGCCCATGGACAACCCGCAGCGCCAGCAGAATACCGAAACGTGCATACAGCTGTGCATGGCGCGCCCGGCCTGGCGGCTCAGCCTGCAGACCCACAAGATCACGGGCATCCGATGAAAAAGCTTCCCACGCCAGAACCCATGCGCTGCGAGATCAGCCAGACTTTTTACTTCGACGCGGCCCACACGCTCAAGCGCGCCATCGAGGCCGACAGCAGCAAGCGTGTGCACGGCCATACCTACAACGCCGAGGTGTTTGTGGCCGGCGAGCCCGACGCGGCCACCGGCATGGTGATGGACCTGGGCCTGGTGCGGCGCGAAATCGCCGCGCTGCGCGAGGAGCTGGACCACCATCTGCTCGACGGCGTCAAAGACCTGGGCCCGCCCACGCTCGAAAACCTTTGCCAGTTCATCTTTCGCAAGCTCGATGCGCGTTTGCCGGGGCTGACCTCGGTGCGCGTCTGGCGCGCCTCGCTGGGCGACGGCTGCCGCGTGAGCCGCTGATAAGCCTTATCGGTTTTTACATATCGCAAGGCTCACGGGCTGCGGTAACCTAGCACCCATGAAAGCCTACCGCGCCGCCCTGCTGTATTTCACCGGTCCCGCCCAGGCCGCCTACGAGGCCGACGGGCTGCTGGTAGTGGGACCCGACCCGCAAGGGCGCCAGGTGGTCCAGGCCGTGGGCAGCTATGAGGCGCTGGCTTCACGCTTTGCCGACCTGCCCACCGAACACCTGCCGGGCCGCATCATCGCGCCGGGTTTTGTGGACATGCACATCCACTACCCGCAGCTCGACGTGATCGGCTCACCGGCCGACGGCCTGCTGCCCTGGCTCGAGAACTACACCTTCCCCGAAGAAAGCCGCTTCTCGGCCACCGGGCACAGCGCGGAGGCCGCCGGTTTTTTCCTGGACGAGCTGCTGCGCAATGGCGTGACCACCGCGCTGGCCTTCGCCACCTCGCATCCCGAATCTGTCAATGCCCTGTTCACCGAAGCGCAAAACCGCAGCCTGCGCCTGATGACCGGCAAATGCCTGATGGACCAGAATTCGCCCGAGGGCGTGCGTGACGACACCGCGCAAAGCCTGGCCGATACCGAGGCCCTGATCCAGCGCTGGCACGGCGTGGACCGGCTCGGTTATGCGATCACGCCGCGTTTTGTGCCCAGCTGCAGCGAAGCCCAGCTGCGCGGCGCCGGCGAGCTGGCCGCCAAATACCCCGACGTGTGGATACAGTCGCACGTCGCCGAGAACAAGGACGAAATCGCCTGGGTGCGCCGGCTGTATCCGGAGGCCCGCAGCTACCTGAGCGTCTATGAACAGTTCGGCCTGCTGCGCCCGCGCGCCGTGTATGCGCATTGCATCCACATCGACGACGAAGACCGCGCGCTGATGCGCGCCACCGGCACGGCCGCGGCCGTCAGCCCGACCAGCAACCTGTTCCTGGGCAGCGGATTTTTTGACTACGAAGGCGCCGAGCGCGTGGGCTTTCCCTACGGCCTGGCCAGCGACGTGGGCGGCGGTACTTCCTTCAGCCCGTTTCACACGATGCTTGCGGCGTATTACGTGGGCCGAGAAGGGCAGACCAAGCCCGGCCTCTCGCTCACGCCCCAGCAGCTGTGGTGGCAGCACACCGCGGGCGCGGCGCGCGCGCTGGGGCTGGAAGGCGTAGTGGGCAATCTGCAGCCCGGCTGTGAAGCCGACTTCGTGGTGCTCAACCCGCAGGCCACGCCGCTGCTGGCGCGCAAGACCGCGCTGGCGGCCAATCTGGGCGAACTGCTGTTCGCGCTGATTGTGCTGGGGGATGACCGGGTGATAGAACGCACGGTGATTTCGCAGGCCCTGCCTTAGTGCTGGGCCGGCCGTTCAGGCCGTCACACTGCCCTGGTTCGGAATCCCCTCCATAGGTGCCTCATCCGTGCCAATCGTCGTCCGCGTAAACGACTCCACCTGTTTGCGCGCGGCCTCGGGGTCGCGCAGCCAGTCGGCGTAAAAGCTGAACGGGCAGGTGGGTGTTCCCTTGTCGCCGTCGCCGGAGTTGATCATGCCGGTGTAGCCGCGGTGCAGCAGCTTGAACAAGTGGTTCTCCGACTGGCCGTTGCGGCGGAAGTCGCGGATCAGGCTCTTGGACAGCGCCGCGTACTGCACGCCCATTTCCTCCTCGCCGCATTCGCCCAGCGTGCGGCCGTCAAAGCCTATCAGCGCCGAATGGCCGAAATAGGAATACACGCCGTCAAAACCCGAGGCGTTGGCCACCGCCACATAAGTGTTGTTGGCAAAGGCCATGGCCTTGGAAATCAAAATCTGCTGTTCCTTGGCCGGGTACATATAACCCTGGCAGCGCACGATGAGCTCGGCGCCCTTCATCGCGCAGTCGCGCCAGATCTCGGGGTAGTTGCCGTCGTCGCAGATGATCAGGCTGATCTTCATACCCTTGGGCCCGTCGCTCACATAGGTGCGGTCGCCGGGGTACCAGCCCTCGATCGGCACCCAGGGCATGATCTTGCGGTACTTCTGCACGATCTCGCCCTGGTCGTTCATCAGGATCAGCGTGTTGTAGGGCGCCTTGCGCGGGTGCTCTTCGTGCCGTTCCCCGGTCAGCGAGAACACGCCCCAGACCTTGGCGCGCCGGCAGGCGGCCGCGAAGATTTCGGTCTCAAAGCCCGGCACCGTGGCAGCGTTCTCATGCATCTCCTTGCTGTCGTACATGATGCCGTGAGTGCTGTACTCGGGGAAGATCACCAGGTCTAGGCCCGGCAGGCCCTTCTTCATGCCTTCGAGCATGCGCGCGATGTTGTTCGCGTTCTCCACCACCTCGGCTTTGGTGTGAAGCCTGGGCATCTTGTAGTTGACCACCGCCACGCCGACGGTGTCCTTGCTGCTTGAAATGTCGCCGTGAATCATGTCGTGCTCCTTGTGAAGAGTGGCTTTAGTGGCTGATCATCCAGGGGCGCTTGCTGGGAAAGGCCTTGTTGCCGTTGGGCGCGGTCAGCGTGGCGCCGCGTTTGCCGCTGGAGCAGCAACCGCAACCGGCCGGGTGTTTGAGCCGCGCGTAGTCACCGGATCGCTTGGGCTCATGCCGGGCGCGTTCATTGGTGTCCATGGCGCGGCGCGCACCGTCTTCCATCAAGGCCAGCGCGGGCGCGACGGACAAAATGCGCGCCGAGAGGCCACCGCAGCCAGGGCAGGCGGCCGCCTGGTTTCGCATGGAGACCGAGCGTAGCGCGTCGAAGCAGCCGCATTGCGGACAGTCGTAGTCGTAGGTAGGCATGGCGCTTCCTTTGTGTCTCAACGCAGGTCTGGCGACAGCGGCATGCTGATCTTGCCGTCGATGTGCTTGATAGGCCCGGAGGCGTTCGGGTTGATGTCGAAGTCGAAGATACCGGTCGGCAGCCACAGCGTGGCGCAGGAGTTCGGCACGTCGACCACGCCGCTGATGTGGCCCTGCACCGGCGCCGTGCCCAGGATGGAATAGGCCTGCGCGCCCGAGTAGCCGAACTTCTTCAGGTACTCGATGGCGTTCAGGCAGGCCTGGCGGTAGGCGACGTTCACGTCGAGGTAGTACTGCTTGCCGGCCTCGTCGACCGAGATGCCTTCAAAGATCAAATAGTCGTCGTAGCGCGGCGTGATGACGCTGGGCTTGAAGATGGGGTTCTTGATGCCGTACTTGGCCATGCCGCCCTTGATCAGCGTGACCTTCATGTGCACCCAGCCGGCCATCTCGATGGCGCCGCAGAAGGTGATTTCGCCGTCGCCCTGGCTGAAGTGCAGGTCGCCCACCGACAGGCCCGCGCCATCGACGTAGACCGGGAAGAASACCTTGGAGCCGCGTGACAAATCCTTGATGTCGCAGTTGCCGCCGTGTTCACGCGGCGGCACGGTGCGCGCGCCCTCGGCCGCGGCCTTGTCGCGCGCCGCGCCCGTCATCTTGCCCATGTGGGCGGTGCCGGCCGAAGGCGGGTTGGCCAGGCCGGTGCGCGTCGGGTCGCTGTCGATCAGCGCCTGTTCGCGCGTGTTCCACATCTCCAGCATGGCCTTGTCGGGCAGGCAGCCTATCAGGCCGGGGTGGATCAGGCCGGCGAAGTTCACGCCCGGCACGTGGCGCGAACTCGTGAACATGCCCTTGAAGTCCCAGATCGATTTCTGCGCTTCGGGGAAATGGTCGGTCAGGAAGCCGCCGCCGTTCTTCTTGCTGAAAAAGCCGTTGAAACCCCAGAGGCTGTCCTGCTTGGCGCCTATGTCCAGCAGGTCGACCACCAGCAGGTCGCCGGGCTCGGCGCCTTTGACGCCGACCGGGCCCGAGAGGTAGTGCACGGTGCTCAGGTCGATGTCGCGCACATCGTCGGCGCTGTCGTTGTTCTTGATGAAGCCGCCGGTCCAGTCGAAGGTTTCCAGGATGAAATCATCGCCCGGGTTGACCCAGCAGGCCATGGGGATGTCCGGGTGCCAGCGGTTGTGGATGTTTTCGTTGAGGGTGGGTGACTTCGTCAGGTCAACCTTGATCAGCGTGTCGGTCATGCCATATCTCCTGGTGGTGATGAATAAAAAGAAAAAGAAAAATCAGACGGAAAGAAACTGCTTGATGCGCGCCGTGTCGGTGCCGGCGCGGGTGCTTTCGTGTACCAGCTGGCCGCCCTCAATGACGAAGAGCCGGTCGGCCACGTCCATCGCGAAGCTCAGCACCTGCTCGGACACCACAATCGTGATTTCGCGCATCTTGCGGATCTCGTTGAGCGCGCGCGCGATGTCCTTGATGATGGAAGGCTGTATGCCCTCGGTCGGCTCGTCCAGCAGCAGCACCTTGGGGTTGGTCACCAGCGCGCGGGCAATCGCCAGCTGCTGCTGCTGGCCGCCCGAGAGGTTTCCACCCTTGCGGCCGCGCATGTCGAAGAGCACCGGGAACAGTGCGTAGATCTCGTCCGGGATCTGCTTGTGTTTGGCGTTCTCCAGGCCAGTCAGGATGTTCTCCTGCACCGTCAACGTCGGGAAAATCATGCGGCCCTGCGGTACGTAGGCCACGCCCTTGGCGACGCGCTGGTAGCTCTCGTCCTTGGAGATGTCCAGCCCGTCGACTTCAATCGTTCCGGACTTGAGCGGCAGGATGCCGATCAGCGACTTGAACAGCGTGGTCTTGCCCATGCCGTTGCGGCCCATGATGGCCACGGTTTCGTTTTTCTTGGCAGAGAAGCTGATGCCGTGCAGCGCCTCGCTCTGGCCGTAGCTGACGTGGAGGTTGTTGACGTTGAGCATGGTGGTTCCTTGGTGCTTGCGGCTTAATGGCCCAGGTACACGTCGATCACGCGCGGATCGGCCTGCACTTTTTCCATCGATCCCTCGGCCAGGATCTTTCCCTGGTGCATGACGGTCACCTTGTCGGCGATGCGCTTGACGAACTCCATGTCGTGCTCGATGACGATCATGGCGCGGCCCTTGCAGATGCGTTTGAGCAGCTCGGCCGTCAGTTCGCGCTCGCGCACGCTCATGCCGGCAATCGGTTCGTCCAGCATCAGGAGCTCCGGGTCCTGCATCAGCAGCATGCCGATCTCCAGCCACTGCTTTTGCCCATGCGAGAGCAGGCCGGCTTCGGTGTCCACCTGGCCGTCCAGGCCGATCTCGGCCGCCACGGCCTGCACGCGGGCCTTGACTTCTTCGCTGCGCTTGAAGAACAGCGCGCCGAACACACCGCGCCCGCGCGGGAAGGACACTTCCAGGTTCTGGAACACGCTGAGGTTTTCGTAGATGGACGGCGTCTGGAACTTGCGGCCTATGCCGGAGCGCACGATCTGGTATTCGGGCAGCTTGGTCATCTCAGCGTTCTTGAACTTGATGCGGCCGTGGCTGGCCCGCGTCTTGCCGCAGATCAGGTCCAGCAGCGTGGTCTTGCCGGCACCGTTGGGGCCTATGATCACGCGCAGCTCGTTCTGGTCGACGTAGAGGTTCAGGCTGTCGATGGCCTTGAAGCCGTCGAAGGACACTGTCAGGTCTTCGACCGACAGCACAAAGTCGTTTGGGGTCATGGCGGGCGCGATCATGGTGGCTTCCTTGGTTTTCAGGTCCGTTGGCCGCTCAGGCCGGCAGGCAGCGTGGGCGTTTCAGGGGCTGCGGCTTGTGGAGACGCCATGGGCGGGGCGGCAGGCGGCGCGACCTTCTCGCGCCGCGCAAACCATTTGGCCAGCCAGGGCTTGACCCGCTGCGTGTAGACGCCGGCCAGGCCATCGGGGAAGGCCAGCACCACGCCCAGGAACATGCCGGCCATCAGGAACAGCCAGAGATCGGGAAAGCTCTCGGAAAAATAGGTCTTGCCGAAGTTCACCAGCAGCGCGCCGTAGACCGCGCCCACCAGCGACATGCGCCCGCCGACGGCGGCGAAGATCACCATCTCAATCGAGGGAACGATGCCGACCAGCGAGGGCGACATAAAGCCGACCTGCAGGGTGAACATCGCACCGCCCACGGCCGACAGCATGGCCGCGAAGCRGAAGGCAAAGACCCGGAACATTGCCACGTCGTAGCCGGAAAAGCGCACGCGGTCTTCCTTGTCGCGCATGGCCAGCAGCAGCGTGCCCAGCTTGCTCTTCTGTATCCAGGTGCACAGCACGATGGCGCCCAGCAGCAAGCCGGCTGTGAGGAAGTAGAGGATGTACTTGGCGCTGTCGGTGCGCGTGTCCCAGCCCAGGATGGTCTTCAGGTCGGTCATGCCGTTGACGCCGCCGGTGTAACCCTGCTGGCCGATGATGAGCACCGTGAGGATCAGCGCCACGGCCTGCGTGATGATGGCGAAGTAGACGCCGCCCACACGCCGCTTGAACATGGCGTAGCCGATGATGAAGGCCAGCAGCGTGGGCACGACCAGGATCAGCAGCAAGGTCAGCGGAAAGGATTGAAAAGGCTTCCACCAGATCGGCAGCGCGGTAAGCTGGTTCCAGTCCATGAAGTCGGGGATGCCGGGCGTGGACTGGATCTTGGTGGTGACGGGGTCGCTGGCTTCAAGCTTCAAAAACATCGCCATGCCGTAGCCGCCCAGGCCGAAGAACACGCCCTGGCCCAGGCTCAGCACGCCGCCGTAGCCCCACAACATCACCAGGCCCAGCGCGACGAAGGCATAACTGAGGTATTTGCCCACAAGGTTGAGGCGGAACAGATCCAGCGCGAGAGGAAAGGCCACCAGCAGCACCAGGGCCAGCAGGGCGACGTTGCCCAGGCCGTTGCGCACTATCCATTGCTTGAGGCTGTTCATGAAAAACTCCGGTTGTCTAGATGGGAATAAGGTGAAAGCTCAACGCCGTACCTTGGAGGCGAACAGCCCCTGCGGGCGCAGCATCAGGATGGTCACGATGGTCATCAGGGTCAGCACCTTGGCCATGGAGCCGGTCATGAAGAACTCGGCGATGGACTGGGTCTGCGCGATGCCGAAGGCCGAGACCACGGTGCCCAGCAGGCTGGCCGCGCCGCCGAAGGTGACGACCAGGAAGGCGTCGACGATATAGAGCGAGCCGCTGGTCGGGCCGGTGGAGCCGATGGTGGTGAAGGCCGCGCCGGCCACGCCGGCGATGCCGCAGCCGATGGCAAAGGTCAGGCGGTCGGTCTTTTTGGTGTTGATGCCGGTGGCGTTGGCCATCACGCGGTTGGCGACGGTGGCGCGCACGCGCAGGCCCCAGCGCGACTTGTGCAGCGCGACCAGCACGCCGCAGGTCACCACCAGCGTGAGCGCCATCACGAACAGGCCGTTGATCGGGATGTCCAGGCCGGGCGCCGGCGCCCAGGAGCCCATGAGCCAGTCGGGCAGGGTGGGGCTGACTTCCTTGGCGCCGAAGGTGGTGCGGAAGATCTGCTGCATGCCCAGCGACAGGCCCCAGGTGGCCAGCAGCGTGTCCAGCGGGCGCTTGTAAAGGTGGCGTATGAAGGCCCATTCAGCCAGCCAGCCGGCGGCGAAGGCGAAGATGAAGGCTGCCGCGATGGCAAACGGAAAGTAGGCTTGCACAAAGCCGGGCGCGTAGGCCTCCGACAGGTGCGAAAACAGGTAGATGGTGTAAGCGCCTATGGTCATGAACTCGCCGTGCGCCATGTTGATGACGCCCATCTGGCCGAAGATGATGGCCAGGCCCAGGCCCATGAGCAGCAGCACGGAAAACAGGCTGAGCCCGGCAAAGCCTTGCATCAGGCCGATGTTGAGCATTTCGGAAAGATTCATGGTGGGGCTCCGGTGCGGCGGGTGGGTCAACGTCAAAAAGGCAATGCGTCTGCGCGGAAGAAAAGAAGAAGCCCCTGCCGGCTCACCCCGTCGCATGGCGGAGTGAACCGGTAGGAGCCAGCGCCGCCGCTTACTGGTAACCCTTGGGGAAGGGATTCGGTTCGATCAGGGCCGGAGATTCGGCCACCACCTTGAACTGGCCGTCCGCCTGCGCCTGGCCTATGCGGGCCTTGCTCCACAGGTGATGGTTCTCATGCAGCTTCACGTAGCCTTCGGGCGCGGTCTTGAGCTCGATGCCGGTGGAAGCCGCGGCGATCTTGTCCACGTCGAAACTGCCGGCTTTCTCGACCGTGGCTTTCCACAGCCAGGGGCCGAGGTAGCCGGCCTGCGTCACGTCGCCGATCACCGCATCCTTGCCGTACTTGGCCTTGAAGGCGGTCACAAAGGCCTTGTTGTTGGGGTTGTCCAGCGACTGGAAGTACTTCATGGAGGCGTAGTAGCCGTTCATGTTTTCGCCGCCTATGCCCAGCACCTCGTCTTCCGTGACCGAGATGGTCAGCAGGAACTGCTTGGCGGCGGTGACGCCTGCCGCTTTCAGCTGCTTGTAGAAGGCCACGTTGGAGCCGCCCACCACCGCGATGAAGATGCAGTCGGGTTTGGCGACCTTGATCTTGTTGATCAGCGAGTTGAAGTTGGTGTGGCCCAGCGGGTAGTACTCTTCGCCGACGACCTTGCTGCCGGTGAGGTGGGTTTCGATGTGCTTGCGGCCAATCTTCATCGAGGTGCGCGGCCAGATGTAGTCGGAGCCGACCAGGAAGAAGGTCTTGGCTTTCTTTTCTTTCGAAGCCCAGTCCAGGCCGTAGAGGATCTGTTGCGTGGCTTCCTGGCCGGTGTAGATCACGTTCTTGCTCTGCTCCAGGCCTTCGTAAAAGGTCGGGTAGTAGAGCATGCCGTTTTCTTTTTCGAAGATGGGCAGCACGGCCTTGCGCGAGGCCGAGGTCCAGCAGCCGAACACGGCGGCGACCTTGTCGTTGACCAGCAGCTTTTTGGACTTTTCGGCGAAGGTCGGCCAGTCGGAGGCGCCGTCTTCCTTGATGACCTTGATCTTGCGGCCCAGCACGCCGCCCATGGCGTTGATCTGGTCGATGGCGAGCTGCTCAGCCTGGATGGAACCTGTTTCGGAAATCGCCATGGTGCCGGTGGCCGAGTGCAACTGGCCCACGGTCACTTCGGTGTCGGTGACGGCCAGCTTGGTGGTGTTGACCTTGGCCGTGGGGAATTGCTGGGCTTGCGCCCAGCCGGGCAGGCCGGCCAGCGGCAGGGCCGCGGCGACGCCCTGCATGAGGCGGCGGCGGTTGATGAAGGAAGATGGGTCGCGATCGTCGTTGGACATGCTGGGCTCCTGCGGTTGATGAAACGGTGAACGGTTGAAGAGGTGAAGGCTTGCGTTGAAGTCAGGTGAATCATGTTCACAAGGGCTGCGCATCCCTATACGTCAATCAACRTAGCCACCCTTTTTGGTGCAACGGGCACACTTCTTGCGGAACGCTTTGGGTGCGTTGCCGCAGCCCTACGGCCGTTTGACGGAGACCGCCTTGACCATCGCCACCCAGAAAATTTTTCGTATTCGACGCGAGTACAACGCCTGGGTGGCCGACGAATCCATTGAGGACTACGCGCTGCGCTACACGCCGCGCGGCTTTCGCAAGTGGTCGGAGTGGCGTGTCGGCAACACGGCCTTCGGCGCCATGTCCTTCCTGGCGCTGGAGGCGATAGGCGGCGCCATCGCGCTCAACTACGGCTTCACCAACGCGCTGTGGGCCATCCTGGTAGTGGGGCTGATCACCTTCTTCACCGGCCTGCCCATCAGCTATTACGCGGCGCGCTATGGCGTCGACATGGACCTGCTGACGCGCGGCGCCGGCTTCGGCTACCTGGGCTCGACCATCACCTCGCTGATCTACGCGAGCTTCACCTTCATCTTCTTCGCGCTGGAGGCGGCCATCATGGCGCTGGCGCTGCAGATGTACCTCGATATTCCCATCGCCTGGTGTTACGTGATCAGTGCGGTGGTCATCGTGCCCATGGTGGTTCGCGGCATCACGCTGATCTCGCGCCTGCAGATGTGGACGCAGCCGCTGTGGGGCGTGCTGTTGTTATTGCCCTACCTGGCGGTGCTCTGGAAGAATCCGCAGGCGTTTTCCGACTTCACGGGCCTCACCGGCCGCACCTCGGGCAGCAGCGAGTTCGACCCGCTCATGTTTGGTGCGGCGGCCACCGTGGCGTTCTCGCTTGTGGTGCAGATCGGCGAGCAGGTCGACTTTCTGCGCTTCCTGCCTGAAAAGACGCATGCGAATCGCCGGCGCTGGTGGGCGGCGGTGCTGATGGCCGGGCCGGGCTGGATAGTCCTGGGCATGCTGAAGATGCTGGGCGGCGCCTTCCTGGCCTTTCTGGTGCTGCAGCACGAGTTGCCGGCCGCCAAGGCGGTGGAGCCCACGCAGATGTACCTGGCCGGCTTCGCCTACGTCTTCAGCGACCCGGCCTGGATACTGGCCGCAACCGTGGTTTTTGTGGTGGTGTCGCAGCTCAAGATCAACCTGACCAATGCCTACGCCGGCTCGCTGGCCTGGTCCAACTTCTTCGCGCGCCTCACGCACAGCCACCCGGGGCGTGTGGTGTGGCTGGTGTTCAACGTCGCCATCGCGCTGCTCTTGATGACGCTTGATGTTTTTTCGGCGCTCGAAAAAGTGCTGGGGCTTTACAGCAACGTGGCGATTGCCTGGGTGGGCGCCCTGGTGGCCGACCTCGTCATCAACAAGCCGCTGGGCCTGAGCCCGCCGGGCATCGAGTTCAAGCGCGCGCATCTGTACGACATCAACCCGGTGGGCCTGGGCTCCATGCTGCTGGCGACGGTGGTGTCGGTGTTCGCCTATACCGGCGCCATGGGCCCCAAGGCCGAGGCCTTTTCGCCTTTTATCGCGCTGGGCCTGGCGCTGGTGCTGTCGCCGTTGCTGGCCTGGCTGACCAAGGGGCGCTATTACGTCGCGCGCAAGCCGCAGGCCATGGGTGTGCCCGGCCAGAGGGTGCGCTGCCACGTTTRCGAGAACGCCTTCGAGGCCGAAGACATGGCCAGCTGCCCGGCCTACGGCGCGCCCATCTGCTCGCTGTGCTGCACGCTGGAGTCGCGCTGCCACGACCGCTGCAAGACGCGCTCACGCGCCGCCGAGCAGGCTGAGGAATTTTTGAGCAAGCTGCTGCCCAGCGCGCTGTCGAGCCGCGTCAACTTCCGCGTCGGCCACTACATGGTGGTGATGCTCTCGCTGTGCGCGCTGCTGGCCACGGTGATGGGCATGGTCTACATGCAGGAGACCACCTTCCCGGCTTCGGGTGATCTCTCGAGCCTGCTGCGCTCGGCCTTCGTGAAAGTGTTCGCCATGCTGCTGCTGATCGTCGCGGTCTGCAGCTGGTGGGTGGTGCTGGGCAGCGAAAGCCGGCGCATGGCGCAGGACGAGTCGAATCGGCAGAACCAGCTGCTGTCGCGCGAGATCGAGGCGCACCAGCGCACCGACGCGGCGTTGCAAACCGCCAAGGAAGTGGCCGAGTCGGCCAACCAGGCCAAGACGCGCTACGTGGCCGGCATGACACACGAGCTGCGCACGCCGCTTAACAGCATCCTGGGCTATTCACAAATCCTGCTGAAAAGCGAGGCGCTGGCCAGCACGCCGCGCGAAGCCGTGCAGACCATACAGCGCAGCGGCGAGCACCTGCTGCAACTCGTCGACGGCCTGCTCGACCTGGCGCGCATCGAGGCCGGCCGGCTGCGGCTGGAGCCGATTCCGGTGCCGCTGCCCGACTTCCTCGAAGGCCTGGTCAGCATGGTGCGGCCACAGGCCGAGGCCAAGGGCGTGGATTTTTTCTACACCCACAGCGGCCGCATGCCGGCCTGGGTGCAGGCCGACGCCAAGCGGCTGCGCCAGATCATCATCAACCTGCTGAGCAATGCGGTGATGTTCACCGACACGGGCAGCGTGAAGCTGCATGTGGACTGCCGGCGCGAGGTGATCCGCTTCGACGTGGTGGACACCGGCATAGGCATCGCGCCGCAGGACCAGCAACGCATCTTCCTGCCCTTTGAGCGCGGCGCCGCGGGCCGCCGCCGCGGCGAGCCGGGCACCGGCCTGGGCCTGACCATCACCGGCCTGCTGACCGCGCTGATGGGCGGCGACCTGAGCCTGCGGAGCGAGCCCGACAAGGGCAGCACCTTCAGCGTGCGGCTGTACCTGCGCGAGATCGACGACCCCGGCCCGATGGCCGACCCGCCGCACCAGATCGCCGGCTTCTTCGGCAAGCGCAGGACGCTGCTGGTGGTCGACGACCAGCCGGTGCAGCGCCAGATGCTGGCCGGCATGCTCACGCCGCTGGGCTTTGACGTGAAAGAGGCGGCCAGCGGCCTGGAATGCATAGACAGCCTCAAGGACGCGGTGCCCGACGCGATCCTGCTGGACATCACCATGGACGACCTGGACGGTTGGGAAACCGCGCTGCAGATACGCCACCGGGGCTACGACAGCGTGCCCATCATCGTGGTGTCGGCCAATGTGTTCGAGAACCAGGCTTCGCGCCTGAAGGCCTCGGGCTGCCAGGCCTTTGTCGGCAAGCCGGTGCTCGAATCCGAGCTGATGGACGCCTTGCAGCGCCACCKGGGGCTGGAATGGGTGACCTCGGTGGTCTCGCCGGCGCCGCTGGCGGCCGGCGTGGCGGGCTCGTCCGGGGAAGCTTCGCTGGGCCTGCCCGAGGAGGCTCGCGCCGGGTTGATACGCCTGGTGAAGCTGGGCCACGTGCACGGCCTGCACCGCCTGCTGGACCGCGTCACGGCCGAAGACCCCTCGCTGGCCGCCAGCTGCGCGCGGCTGCGCGGCTTTGTGAGCCGATGCGAACTCGAATTGTTGCTCGATCATTTGACGGAGGGTGTCGATGCTTGAGGCCACTGAAGAACAACAGCGTCCCGTGGTGCTGGTGGTCGACGACGCCCCCAGCAGCCTGGGCATGCTGTGCGACACGCTGGAGGGCGAGGGTTACACCGTGCTGGTGGCGCGCGATGGAGATTCGGCCCTGCAGCGTCTGGAACTGGTGGCGCCTGACGCCATCCTGCTGGACGCCGTCATGCCCGGCCTCTCGGGCTTTGACACCTGCCGGCAGATCAAGGCCAACCCCGTGATGGCGCACATCCCGGTGATCTTCATGACAGGCCTGTCGGAGACGCCGCACGTGCTGGAAGGTTTTGCCTGCGGCGGTGTCGACTACGTCGTCAAGCCGCTGCGCGCGCAGGAGGTGGTGGCGCGCCTGCACACCCACACGCGCAATGCGCGCATGACACGGCTGGCGCGCGAGGCCGTGGACGTGGCCGGCTTCGGCGTGGTGCTGGTCGATGCGCGCGGGCGCATTGCCTGGCGCTCGCCGCAGGCGGCCCTGTGGCTGCGGGCTGCGGAAGGCGGAGCGCAGCCGGGGCGCCTGCCGGATGCGGTCTATCCGGCGCTGGAGGGCGACAGCGGCGAGGTGCTGCTGGCCCTGGCCGGTGTGCAGCTGTCGGTGCGCAACATGGGCCGGGTCGGCATAGGCGAGACCATGCTGCTGCTGGAGCAGCGCGGCGCGAACGCCGCCTCGCCTTCGCGCCTGGCCAATGCCGCGCTGACGCCGCGTGAAACCGAGGTTCTCTCCTGGCTGGCCAAGGGCAAGACGAATCGCGACATCGGCGACATCCTGGGCATGAGCCACCGGACGGTCAACAAGCACCTGGAGCATATTTTTGAAAAGCTCGGCGTCGAGACCCGGGCGGCCGCCGCGGCGCTGGCGACCGGACACGTGTTTTGAGCGTTTTCATTGGTGGGCGGGGGCTGGCTGCTCCTGAATCCATAGCGTGAGGGATTCCCAATCTGGGTAGACGCCCGGCTTGCCTACAATCAGGGAACAGTGAGGAGTTTCCCCGAATGAGCATCAAGAGCGACAAATGGATACGCCGCATGGCGGAAACCACCGGCATGATCGAGCCCTTCGAGCCCGGCCAGATACGCGCCGCGGCCGGCGGCCAGAAGATCATCAGCTACGGCACCAGCAGCTACGGCTACGACATCCGCTGCGCGCCCGAGTTCAAGGTCTTCACCAATATCCACAGCACCGTGGTCGACCCGAAGAACTTCGACGAGAAAAGTTTTGTCGACTTCCACGGCGACAGCTGCATCATCCCGCCCAACAGCTTCGCGCTGGCGCGCACCGTCGAATACTTCCGCATCCCGCGCAATGTGCTGACCATCTGCCTGGGCAAAAGCACCTACGCGCGCTGCGGCATCATCGTCAACGTCACGCCGTTTGAGCCCGAATGGGAAGGCTACGTGACACTGGAGTTCTCGAACACCACGCCGCTGCCCGCCAAGATCTACGCGGGCGAAGGCTGCGCGCAGGTGCTGTTTTTCGAGAGCGACAAGGACGACGTCTGCGAAGTCTCGTACAAGGACCGCGGCGGGAAATACCAGGGGCAGGTTGGGGTGACGCTGCCGAAGGCCTGACGGCTCTCCCGGGGGGAGGGCTCAGGGCTTGGCGACCTGGGGGCGGCTGGCAAAGCCGCTCATGTATTTGAGGGCATCGCCTATGGTGTCGCGCCAGACCGCCCATTCATGGTCGCCGTCGACGGCGCGGTATTCCACCAGCTTGGGCTGGTACTCAAACAATTTCTGGAACAGGCCGGCCGAGTGATAGGCGATGGAAAAAGTGTCGTGGTCGCCGCTGTTGATATACATCGGCACCACGACTTTTTTGCTTTTGTAGGCTTCCCAACTGGCGGTGTAGTTCAGGCGGTCCCACGAGGCCTGGTCAAACTTGCCGTTAAGCTGGAACGGCGCGACCTGCATGGCCGAAGAATGGGCCGGTGGTGTCGGTGAATAGATTGCCGGACTCAATGCCGCGGCGGAAACAAACAGCTCAGGGTATTTGAAAACGGCATTCACCGTGCCGAAACCGCCGGCGGACAGGCCGGCGATCATGCGGCCTTCGCGCGCGTTGATGGTCCTGAAGTTGCTGTCGATGTGGGTTCAGGGCCTTTGAGCTGAAGGACCTGGCGGTGACCTCGCCGGCAAGCGCCAGCGGCGCGGTGGCCGCGAGCAGTGCCAGCAACAGCCAGCCCAGCAGTTTTCGAATTGACTGGAATCCCATGTTCGTCCCCATCTCGGTCTCCTTGTGGTGTGAGGGCGAGTATCCGGTAAATCCCGGAGCCCGGCCAGCGCCGCGGGGAGGCTTGCTACTTCACCAGCAACACCGGCGTCTCGCTCTCCGCGACCACGCGCTGGGCCACGCTGCCGATCAGCGCCCGGCTCAGCAGTCCCTGGCCGTGCGTGCCCATGACGATCAGGTGCGCTTTCTCGCGCTTGGCGGCGCGCAGGATTTCAGCGGTGGGCGAGCCGACCACTGCGACGGTTTTGAATGCCATCTTGTGGCGCTTGAGGAAGCGTTCTATGGGCGCCAGCACCTTTTGGGATTCTTCGGCATGGTAGGCCGTGACGTTGGCCGAGCCCAGCATGCTCTTGACGCGGCCCGGGACCGGCGCCTGCACGTTGATCACCACCACTTCGCCTTCGGCGCCGGCGAGGTCTTCATGGTTGACCAGGAAGGCCAGGGCTTTTTTGGTGTACTTGCTGCCGTCGGCAGCGAACAGAATCTTCATGGTTTTATCTCCGGGTTTGGACGGGCCAGCGTRACACCGGCGCCGCCATATTGCTGTAGGTGAGCGCCTGCTTGCCCGGCCCGCTCAGGCCAGCGCCGTGCGCGCGGCGGCCAGGTCCCAACCCGCCCAGCCGCAGCTTTTAAACAGCACCGGCCCGTCGGGTTTTTTCATGTCCTGGCGTATCACCTCGCCCAGGCTGGCGAAGCGGGCCACGTCCAGGCCGGCCTGTAGCAGGTCGCCGGCTTCATGCTCGGCGTCGGGGGTATCGACCAGCACGCTGCCCTGCGCCGCGACGTACTGGCACAGCGCGGCGCTGAGTTCCACCATGGCCGGCGTGTAGGCGCCGACGGCGCTGATGAAACCGTCGTCGCGCGGAAGGGCGCTGAGCACCACGCCGCCGGCGGGTGTGCAGGTAGCGGCCAGCGGGCAGTCGGCCAGCGCGGCATCGGCGTCGGGCACGACGCGGCCGTTCAGGCCCAGCGACTGCGCATGCTGCGCCAGGGCCTGGGCGCTGGCGTGGCTGCGCGAGCTGATGCGGAAATCGCGCACGCCCAGGCCTTGGGCAAAAGCTTCGAGGTGGGCCACGCCCTGCACGCCGGCGCCGACAATCAGCATGGGCCCGCGCGTGTTGGGCGCCAGCCGCTGGGCGGCCAGCAGCGAGACGGCGGCGGTGCGCCTGGCGGTGACGGTGGGGCCGTCCAGCATCAGCCGGCGCCGGCCGCTGGCCACGTCGAACACCACCACGTCGCCCTGGATGGCGGGCAGGCCAGTGCCGGCATTGGCGGGGGTCAGGGTGATGAGCTTGGCGATCGCGGTGCGGGCATCCAGCGCCGGCATCACGAAGAGGCTGCCGCCGCCGGGCAGGGCCTGAACCACCCGCTGCGGAACCTGCACCGACTCGTCCTTGAGCAGGCGTATGAGTTCGGTGACCAGCAGCGGGTAGGGCAGCCGCGCGGCGGTCTGTCCGGCGTCCAGCGAGGTGGGATACGGGTGGAGCGTCATGCCTGCGATGGTAAGCGGGATGGCCCGGGAAGTGGTGGGTGGCCCGGCGCCTCGGCCGAATGTCACGAAAGGTTTTTATCCTACAGCGCGACGGGCAAGGCGCCGAATGGACTATTGCAATGCCGGCCTAGCATGGTGTAACCCAAGGGAGGTCGCCATGTTCTCTGAACATCTGATGAAATTCGATGAAATGCCTTACAAGACGCTGCTGATGGTGGCGGCGGGCCTGGTGATCCTGTGCCAGCTGGCCGCCATGGCCTTTGTGGCCGATTCGCAGGTCGCCAAGGCCAAGCTGCGTGACGAGCAGCGGCAGGCGGAACTCGCGGCGATCGCGCATTGCATGGAAACCAGCGCGGGCGCCGCGCGCCACAACTGCATCCAGCAGGCTCGCGTCGTCGCCGGCGCTTCGACGCCGCCCGCCGCCGACAGCGTGCCCAGGGAAGCGGCTTTTGCCGAGGCCTCCAGTTCCGCGGGCAGCGTGATGCCGGCCCGCCCGGTGCGTTCGCCGCGGGGCTTTATGGCCGCGTCCTTCGCCGTCCGTTAGGGTTGCCTGTTGTCAGGCCCGCGTAGGGCCGCCGCGGTTAGCATTCACTCACGATGCAACCGTCACGCCCTCTTTCACGGCTTTACCAGCCGCGCAACCCGCTGTTCTGGCTGATGCTCACGCTCAACAGCCTGTCGCCGCTGCTGGCCTGGGTGGTGCACAACCGTCCGCTGAACGCCTGGGCCACGCTGCTGCTCACCGGCTTCGCCGTGGGCAATGCCATCCTCGGCACTTTTTTGCTGTGGCGGCTGCTGCGCGACGAACCTGCCGCGCCCGCGCGGGACGGCAAAACCGGCCCGGACGCTAGCTGACGGTTCCGGCGCCTTTGGCGATGTCATGCGTCGTTGACAAGGCCGTTGCCACGGCCAGCCGCAGCCCGCGCACCGTCTCCTCGAGCGGCAGGCTGGGCGCGCCCTGTTCGGGCAGATAAGGTACATGGATGAAGCCGCCGCGCGTGCGCTTGAAGCCGCGCCTGGTGGCCAGCGCATGCATGAGCGCATAAAACACGTGGTTGCAGACAAAGGTGCCGGCGGTTTGCGACACCTCGGCCGCCACACCCGACGCTTGCAGCGCCTGCAGCATGGCCTTGATGGGCAGGCTGCTGAAATAGGCCGCCGGCCCGCCCGCCACCACTGGCGTGTCGACGGGTTGCGCGCCGAGGTTGTCGGGAATGCGGGCGTCGTTGACGTTGATGGCGATGCGCTCCAGCGAAATCGCGCCGCGCCCGCCGGCCTGGCCGATGCAGATCACCAGCGCCGGCTTGTGCAGCCGAAGCAGCCGTGTGAGTTCATCCATGGAGGCCTGGAACACGGTGGGCAGTTGCGCCGCCACCACGAGGTGTCCGCCTATGCGCTTGCCGCCCAGCGCCTTCACCGCCATCCAGCTGGGATTCAGGGGCAAGCTGCTGTGCCCGGTATCGCCAAAGGGATCGAAGCCGGTCAGCAGGACGCGGGGAAGTGGCGAGGCGGAAGAGGCGGAGGAGGTGGGGGCTGCGGGCATGCGCCATTGTGAAGGCGGCGGCGTTTTGGCTACCATGCCCCCATGAATATCCCCGCACCCGATCCGGACCTTTCCGCGCTGGTCGCCGACCTGACCCGCGCTCGCCTCGAAGCCCAGCCGCTGCCCTGGCCCGCCGCCGTGCCGGCCGATGTGCCGCTGGCCTATGCCACCGCGCTGGCCGTGCGTGCCGCGCGAAGTGGGCAGGGCGACAGCCCGGTGGGCTACAAGGTCGGCTTTACCAACCGGACCATCTGGCCGCGTTATGAGGTCTACGGCCCTATCTGGGGCACGGTGTGGCACAGCAGCCTGGCGCGTGTCGATGCCGCTGGGCCTAACGAAGGCGTGCTGTCGCTCAAGGGCCTGTGCGAGCCGCGCATAGAACCCGAGGTGGTGTTCGGCCTGCGCGAGGCGACGCCGCCCGATTGTTCGGCCGAGCAACTGGTGGCGGCCATTGACTGGGTGGCGCACGGTTATGAAATCGTGCACACGCATTTCCCGGGCTGGAAGTTCAGCGCCGCGCAGGCCGTGGCCGACGGCGGGCTGCATGGCCGGCTGCTGGTGGGCCATCCTGTGAAGCTGGCCGCCGGCACGGCGCCCGAAGCGCTGATGGCATCGCTCACGGGCCTGAAGCTCAAGCTTTACGGCGACGGCGTGCTCAAGGACCAGGGCGTGGGCGCCAATGTGCTGGACGGCCCGGTGCAGGCGCTGCTGCATTTTGTGCGTGAGCTGCGCGCCACGCCGGGCGCACCGGCTTTGCAGGCAGGCGACATCATCACCACCGGTACGCTGACCGATGCCTGGCCGGTGCGGGCAGGGCAGACCTGGCACACCGAGATCGAGGCGTCCGGGTCCGTAGCCGGCGCGCTCAAGGGGCTGGTGGTCCGGTTCGAGTAGCCGGGGCTTTATTTTTTGATCACGGCGCCGGTTTCGCTGTCGAACTTCACGACGCGCACCTGGCCGTTCTGGCCGGGAAAGTCGTCGAACACCGCGCGCACCAGGTAGGGAACCACCAGCGGCAGGTCGCCGCTGCCGCCTTCGTAGACGGCGCGCGATTCAAACACTGTGCGCGGCGGCTTGCCGGGCGGCGTGCCCTTGGTGTCGAGCAGCCGCAGGCGCAGGCTGTTGGTGTACACCGTCATGCTGACCGGCCGGTCGCCCACGTAGCGCGGCCCGAAGGGGTCGGGCACCCAGCCGCCGCCATAGAGGCGGCCCGCGGCGTCGCGGTAGGGCGGCAGGAACACCATGTTGTCCTGGTAGATCGGCTGCATCCAGGTTTTTTCCTCGCTGCGGCTGCTGGCCGCCACGTCGACCTGGAGCCGCCCGACCTGGCCTTCAGCGGCGCGTTTGAGGCCGCGTTTTTCGAGTTCGGCCTGCACATAATTTTCGTAGGTGGCTTGCTCCAGCTGCCGCGTGATGTCCACCGGCGTGATGTAGCTGAAGGTGCTGCCCGCCGCGTCGGCGGGCCACTGGTTGAAGCTGGTCACGCGGGTGGTGATGGGGCTGGCGCAGGCCGTGAGCAGCATCGCCAGCAGCAGCGCCAGGGCCAGGCGCGGCGAGCGGAACAACACGGACAACACGGACAACACGGACAACACGGACAACACGGCGCCGGCGCTGCGCCGCGGGCCTGGGCCTGCGGGCGAGAGGTGGGTCAAAGCGTTCATGGGGGATGGATACACCAGGGTTCAATTTTGTTCCGCCGCGGAACGCCGCTCAAGTAAAGTCGGCGCATGCGCTGACACGCGCCCGGGGCCTGGGATGGGGCCGCGGCGGGCGGGCTCAGGCAAGTATTGCACGGCATAAGGGGGACAGCATGAAATGGGAAGGCAATCGCGAATCCGACAACGTCGAAGACAGGCGTGATGACGGCGGCGGCGGGGGCGGCGGTTTTGGCTTCGGCGGCCGCAGCATAGGCATAGGCACCATCGTGGTGGCGCTGGTCGGCGGCTGGATTTTCGGCATCAACCCGCTGACCATCCTGGGGCTGCTCAGCGGCGGCGCGCCGCCGGCCCAGGTGCAGCAGCAGGGCCCGGCCCACAAGCCGCCGGCCGACGACCGCATGGCCAAATTTGTCTCCACCGTGCTGGCCGACACCGAAGACGTCTGGACCGACGTCTTCGCCAAGGGCGGCGGCACTTACCAGAAACCACGGCTGGTGCTGTTCCGCGGCGCCACGCAGACGGCCTGCGGCCAGGGCCAGGCCGCCATGGGGCCGTTTTACTGCCCGGGCGACCAGAAGGTCTACATCGACCTCGGCTTTTACGAAACCCTGCGCAGCCGCCTGGGCGCGCCCGGCGATTTCGCCCAGGCCTATGTGATCGCGCACGAGGTCGGCCACCACGTGCAGAACCTGCTGGGCATCAGCGCCAAGATGGACCAGATGCGCGGCCGCGTCAGCAAGGCCGAGTACAACGCCCTGAGCGTGCGGCTGGAGCTTCAGGCCGACTGCTTTGCCGGCGTCTGGGCGCACAACGCGCAGAACGCCCGCCAGATCCTGGAGCAGGGCGACGTCGAGGAGGCCATGAACGCGGCCGCCAAAATCGGCGACGACGCCCTGCAGCGCGCCGGCGGCGGCGCGGTGGTGCCCGAAAGCTTCACCCACGGCACCAGCGCCCAGCGCCAGCGCTGGTTCGACACCGGCTTAAAGACCGGCAGCGTCAAGGCCTGCGACACCTTCAGCGCCCGGAGTTTGTAGACTGAATGGCATTAGTCCTTTATTGGCGGGGCTTGTGAGCTATCAAATTCATAGCGAACTGCCGCCGGAACCGGCCTGGGCGGCCGCCCCGGAATAGCCCTGGCGCCCTCAAGGGCCGGCAAAACCGGCCAATTCGCCCAAAGTGCGACAATAGAGGGCTGAGGAAGCTCTGCACAAAGCCTTGCCCCGCGGTCCAGACCGCACGGGACCCGGGCGGTCTGCGGCGTTACCTTTCCCGCCAATGGCTGTGCTGTTGGCTGCAATACGCGCCTTGGCAATCCCATCCCCGACCGCGCGCTACTACCGCAACAGTTACCCGCTAGTGTTAGGCAGAGCTTTCTTATGACATCCTCTTTTTCCAATCTTTCGCTGGCCGAACCGCTGGCCCGCGCCGTCGCCGAAATGGGCTACGAGACCATGACGCCCATCCAGGAACAGGCCATCCCGGTCGTCCTGCAGGGCAAAGACGTCATGGGCGCCGCGCAGACCGGCACCGGCAAGACGGCAGCCTTCGCCTTGCCGCTGCTGCAGCGCATGATGAAGCACGAAAACGCCTCGACCTCGCCCGCGCGCCACCCGGTGCGCGCGCTGGTGCTGCTGCCCACGCGCGAACTTGCCGTGCAGGTGGCCCAGCAGGTCGAGCTGTACGCCAAATACACCAACCTGCGCAGTACCGTGGTGTTCGGCGGCATGGACATGAAGCCGCAGACGGCCGAGCTCAAAAAAGGCGTGGAAGTGCTGGTGGCCACCCCCGGCCGCCTGCTGGACCACATCGAAGCCAAGAACGCGGTGCTCAACCAGGTCGAGTACGTGGTGCTTGACGAGGCCGACCGCATGCTGGACATCGGCTTCCTGCCGGACCTGCAGCGCATCCTGAGCTACCTGCCCAAGCAGCGCATCACCTTGCTGTTCTCAGCCACCTTCTCGCCTGAAATCAAGCGCCTGGCTTCCAGCTACCTGCAGGACCCGGTGACCATCGAAGTGGCGCGTTCCAATGCCACGGCCTCCACGGTCGAGCAGCATTTCTACAGCGTGGGCGCCGACGACAAGCGCCGCGCGCTGCACCAGATCCTCAAAGAACGCGGCATGAAGCAGGCCTTCGTGTTCGTCAACAGCAAACTGGGCTGCGCGCGCCTGGCCCGCTCACTGGAGCGTGAGGGCCTCAAAACCACCGCGCTGCACGGCGACAAGAGCCAGGATGAGCGCCTGAAGGCGCTGGAAGCCTTCAAGAAGGGCGAAGTCGACCTGCTGGTCTGTACCGACGTGGCCGCGCGCGGCCTCGACATCAAGGACGTGCCGGCGGTGTTCAACTTCGACGTGCCCTTCAATGCGGAAGACTATGTGCACCGCATCGGCCGCACCGGCCGTGCCGGCGCTTCCGGCCTGGCCGTGAGCTTTGTCGCCGCCAGCGACCAGCGCCTGGTCGCCGACATCGAGAAACTGATCAAGACCAAGATCGAGCTCGAGCCCATCGAGTTCGAGGAAGACCGCCCGCGCATCAGCGAGCAGGGCCGCATCAACGACGGCCGCCGCATGTACCGCGAAGCTGAAGACGGCGGCAGCCCGCGCGAGGCACGCCAGCCGCGCGAGCGCCGTGAATACACGCCGCACCGCCAGCCGGCCGCGCAGCGCGACCCCTTCTTCGACCAGCCCTACGAATCCACAGCCGCGCCCGAAGCCCAGCCCGCCTGGGAAGCCGCTTCCAAGGCCGCTCCCGCGCGCAGCAGCGTGTCGGCCAACATCAAGCCCAAGAAAAAGGTCGCGGCGCTGTTCAAGAACCAGTCCACGGTCTAAACCGCCGGTTAAAAAACCACCGTCGGTTCACGCCTACGGCTGGTAGCGGGGCTGTCCGGTGCGGGGCGCGCACCCCGGCTTCTACGCTGTCTCCATGATGGCGAAATCCAATCCGAACCTGACGCCGCCACCCCAGCCTCCACGTTCAGCGGCTTTCGGGCTTCCCGCGCCTTTCCACCCCTTCCTGAGACTCTTTCGCTCCTTGAGGCGCGCCGTCGACCACTGGATTGACGCTGGCGGCATGCGCATGAGCGCGGCCATGTCTTTCTACGGCATCCTGAGTCTGGCGCCGCTGCTGGTCCTGCTGGTCGCCGTGCTGGGCTGGTGGCTGGACCGCGCCTACCTCGAAACCAGCCTCGTCGACCAGATCCGCAGCGTCATCGGCGCGCAGGGCGCCCAGGTGGTGCAGCAGGCGCTGTCCAGCGCGCAGGCGCCGTCGGAGGGCATCACGGCCTCGCTGCTGGCGTTTGCGCTGCTGCTGTTCGGCGCCACCGGCGTCTTCGCGGAACTGCAGGACGCGTTTGAGCGGTTGTGGCGGCAAGGCAGCGGTGAAATGCCGCAGCAGAAGTGGTGGCACGGTGCTTCGGTGCGCCTGCGCGGGGTGGCCTACATCCTGGCCTTCGGTTTCCTGTTGCTGGTGTCGCTGGCGATCTCGACCTTCCTGGGCCTTCTCTCGGGCTGGGCCGGCAGCTACCTGCCCATCGAAAAAGTCGCCTGGGTCCTCAATGAGGTCGTGTCGTTCGGTTTTTGTGTGCTGCTCTTCGTGGCGCTCATGAGAATCAGCGTGGKCCCCAAGCCTTCTTTACGCTATCTGGTGATGGGTGCCGCCGCGGGGGCCATCCTGTTTGCGGTCGGCAAGCACCTGATGGCTTTTTACCTCTCCACCGCGGCCGTGGTGTCGGCGTATGGCGCGGCGGGCTCGCTGGTGGTGATCCTGATGTGGATCTACTTTTCGTCGGCCGTGCTGCTGCTGTCCGCCAGCGTGGCGCGCGCCTGGGCCGACGAAGCGCGTGAGCCGCAGCAGGTTTCAGCCTGACTTGCCGGCCTTGTCTTTCTTGCCGGGTTTTTGCGCCTGCTCGCAGGGCACGGCGATCAGTTCAAAGCTGCCGGCCTGCGCCCCCAGTTTGGCCGCCGTGAGGCAGCCGCCCCAGACGCAGCCGGTGTCCAGCGGCAGGGTGTTTTGATGCAAGCGCGGCGTGCCGCCTTCCTTGGCCAGCGTGGACCAGTGGCCGAAGGCCAGCGGCGTGCCGGCGGTCTGGCGCCCCGGCACGTCAAACCACGGCAGGTAGCCGGCAGGCGCGTCGTCTGCGCCTTCGGTGCTGCCGAACTCCATCACCCCTTCGGGCGTGCAAAAGCGCAGGCGCGTGAGCGCGTTGACCACCACACGCAGCCGGTCGGCGCCCTGCAGGCCGTCGTGCCAGTGGTCCGGCGTATTGCCGTACATGGCGCTGAAGAACTCCTTGAGATTGCTGCTTCGCAGTACCTGTTCGACTTCGGACGCCAGCGCCATGGTTTGCGCCACCGTCCACTGCGGCAGCACACCCGCATGCACCATCAGCCAGCCGTGGCGGTGCAAGGCCATGGCGCGGTGGCGCAGCCAGTCCAGCAGCGTCTCGCTGTCTTCGGCCTGCAGGATGTCCTGCACGGTGTCCTTGCGGCCCGGGGGGCGCGCGCCCTGCCACAGGGCCAGCAGGTGCAGGTCGTGGTTGCCCAGCAGGCACTGCGCCGCATCGCCCAGGGCCGACAGGCGGCGCAGCACCTTGAGCGAGTCGGGGCCGCGGTTGACCAGGTCGCCGAGGACGTAGAGGGTGTCGCGGCTGGGCGAGAAATCCATCTTGTCCAGCAGCCGCCCCAGGGGTGCGTCGCAACCCTGAAGGTCGCCGATACAGTACATTGACATGTGTTTATTTTGCGCTAGGAGTCTGGGCGGCAGAAGCCGTCGAAGCGAAACGCGCGAAAAACGAGGACAGCGCGGTGATACCGACAAGCCCATAGCCCGACTATGGGCGCAGGCGGTAGCGCCGCGATGGACCGTTTTCTCGCGCGTTGCAGCCGACGGATTCCTGCCGCCCAGACTCCTAATCTATGGACTTTTTGCTGATTGCTTTTTTGACGCTGCTCAACGGCGTGTTTGCCATGTCGGAAATGGCCCTCGCCTCCAGCCGCAAGGCCAGGCTCACGGCCATGGGGGAGTCCGGCGACAAGGGCGCGCAGTCCGCGCTGGGCCTGCTGGACAACCCCACGCAGTTTCTCTCATCGGTGCAGGTGGGCATCACCTCCATCGGCATGCTCAACGGCATCATTGGCGAGGCGGCCTTCAGCAGTGGCCTGGCCACCTGGATCCAGACCTTCGGCGTGCGGCCGCGCGTCTCCGAGATCACCGCCACCGCGCTGGTGGTGACCATCATCACCTTCATCACCATCGTCTTCGGCGAGCTGGTGCCCAAGCGCATAGGCCAGCTGTACCCCGAAACCGTCGCGCGCCTGGTGTCGCGGCCCATGATGTGGGTGGCCACCGGCTTCAAGCCCTTTGTGCGGCTGCTGTCCATCAGCACGCAGGCGGTGCTCAAGCTGCTGCGCATCGACAACACGGCCGGCCGGGCCGTGACCGAGGAGGAAATCGCCGCCAGCCTGGAAGAGGGCGTGGACGCCGGCCTGATTGAAGAGCACGAGCACCAGATGGTGCAGAACGTATTCCTGCTCGACGACCGGCTGCTCACCTCGCTGATGCTGCCGCGCTCCGATATCGAATGGCTGGACGCCTCCGACACCGTGGCCCAGGCCATAGCCAAGGCCGGCGCCACCGGGCATTCCTGGTACCCGGTGTGCCGCGGCGGCCTCGACGACGTGGTGGGCGTGGTCAACGTGGCCAAACTGCTCGCGCTGCGCGGCCAGATCCAGCCTGTCGCGCCAGGCCCGGGCCAGAGCCCGGGCGCCGTGCCGTCGGTGGCGGACCGCATAGGCGCTTATGCGGTGCCGGCGGTGTTCGTGCCGGAAACGCTGACCGGCATGGAGTTGCTCGAACAGTTTCGCGCGCGCTCCACCCGCATCGTGTTTGTGGTCGATGAATACGGCGTGGTGCAGGGCCTGATGACGCCCATGGACATGCTGGAGGCCATCACCGGCGAGTTGCAGCCCGGCGCCCAGGTCGACGCCTGGGCCACCGAACGCGAGGACGGCAGCTGGCTGATCGACGGCGTCATGCCCGTCGCCGAACTCAAGGCCAGGCTGGACATCAAGGAACTGCCCGAAGAAGGTAAGGGCCGCTACAACACGGTGGCCGGCCTGCTGCAAAGCGTCTCGGGCCGGTTGCTCAAAACCGCGGAAGCCGTCGAGTGCGCGGGCTGGCGTTTTGAGGTGCTGGACCTGGACGGCAAGCGCATCGACAAGGTGCTGGCCAGCCCGGCGCCTGCATCTGTCGAGTCGTAATGACTCGTTCTTTATCCTGTGGCGATTTCGAGACTTTTACGGGCCGTTATGTGAATTAAGTCGTGTTTTAAGGCCTTCGATTTACAGATGAGACGCCGCAACAACACCGTTATACGTAAATGGTTGTAACTTGAAGGTCCTGTGTTTTAAACTGAAAAAAAGTTTAAGGCACCCATGTTTGATGTTTTTGTGTTGGCGCTGACGGCCACGGCCGTGTCGGGGRTGGCGACGGGAGCGGCCTGCCACCATGGCTGGCTGGCGCGCGCCGCGCGCAAGAAGCGCCGCATTCCCGCGCAATGGCACCTGCAGGTACGGCCGCTGCTGCTCGAGGCCGAGCAGGAAGTCTGGCACTGGCTGCAGCGCGCGTTTTTCGACCACCACGTGGTGGTCAAGGTCCCCGTCATCCGTTTTGTCTCGCCGCGCAACGAAGCCGAAGGCCAGCGCTCCTACGAACTGCTCAAGAACGTGTACTGCAGCTTCACGGTCTGCGCCGCCGACGGCACCGTCATCGGCTGCCTCGACGTGCCCGGCCCGCAGGGCCTGAGGGCCAGCAACCGCGACCTCAAGCGCAAACTGTTCGCCGAATGCGGCATCGCCTACGCCGTGGTGCGCGCCAGCAACCTGCCGACGCTGGAGGACGTGCGTGCCGCCTTCCTCGGTGAAATCGACCTGTCGGACGATGAGCCGTCCTTCCCGGCCGTGCTCGGCGAGCCGCCCATGGCCTTGCCGGGGGACGCGGAAGCCGACGCCCTGGCCACCGTGCCCGACACCATGCGCGCGGCCGACGGCGGCGCCCTGGTCGCCGATGCGCAGCAGGCGCACCAGGCGGAACATGTCGACATGACCGCCATGGCCGCGGCCCGCAGCAGCCTGCGGGCCAAGCTGGAGCGCAACCGCAAGATCCGCTTCACCAACTTCGACCCGCTCAGCACCGGCTCCGGCATCGTGCACGACGAGGCCGACAACCAGTTCGCGGTCCCCTGGGAAGACTCCTTCATCACGCCCGACGATCAGCCGCAAGACGGCGCCCAGTCTTAGGCGCCTGCCGCGGGTCAGGGGTAGTAGAGCTGCTCCAGCCGTGCCGCTTCCAGGTAGATCGACGGCAGGCTGATGTTGCGGGCGCGCAGCGCGGCGGCACGCACGGCCACGCTGTAGCGTACGTCCTGGCTGGCCGGCGGCGCCTGGCTGGCGGGTTTTGCTTTTAGCCAGCTTAGTGCGTCTGCCGCGGCGGTTTCTCCCATGGATTTGGCCGACGGCGCCACGCTGAGCCCGCCGCCTTGCTGCACGTAGCCGATGTCGGTGCCTAGCGGCAGCGGCGCCGCGTGGGCTTCCATCCAGCGTATGAGTTCGGCTTCCGGCACGGCGCCGGCCGCGCCGGGCCCGGCCGGCAGCTTGCCGTGGGACAGCATCAGCACCACGTCGGCCTTGCCCTCCATGCCCTTGACGGCCGCCTGCCAGGCGGCGAAGTCGGCCGGCGTGTGGACGCTCGCCACGCTGTGCGGCGCCCAGTCGAAGGCTTCAAGCTGCTTGACCCGCCCCTTGCCCGTGGGGCTCGCGTCGCTCAGCACCGCCAGCCGCACGGGCTGGCCTTTCCTGACGTATTGCAGCAGGTCGCGGATGGCCGCCAGCGGCAGGCTTTCGGCCACGCCGGTGACGTTGGCTGCGCCCGCGTAGCCGTATTCCGCGGGCTCATGGTCTATGGCGGCAAACACCACCTTGGGGCGGGCCTTGCCGGCAAAGCGGCGCATCACGTATTCCTGGGCCTCGTCGTCCACGGCGATCACAAC